>DATMMJ010000353.1:0-5905 GCA_035569795.1 Puia sp.
ATAAAAATGCCCGTTTATCACGCCCCCCGCAAAGAACAAATTCAAAAAAATCATGGTTCACAAGCCAATAGTATTTGCTGTTTTTGATTAATGTTGCAGACCACACCCTGATTTTTAGAGCCCTGGGATGGTGAAGGTCACAATAATCTGGAATATGACTCAAAATTAAAAGGTTAGCTGGTGCCACAAAACAAAATTAAAATATTTGGAATTTCGGGAAGCCTTCGCCTAAATTCTTCTGCAAGTGCCGTGTTGGAAGTTGTTGCTGGTTTAGTGCCCGAGTATGTAGAATTCAAAATATTTAGCGGCCTCGGAGCGATACCAGCTTTTAATGACAGCCGTGAAATACCAGCATCGGTAAGGGGTTTTATTAATCTGATATCAGAGGCAGACGCCATCTTTTTCTGTATACCAGAATATGCATTGGGCGTGCCGGGTGCATTAAAAAACGCACTGGACTGGACAGTGGCTACTACCGCCTTTTCTGGTAAACCAGTTGCACTCATTACTGCTGCTTCTGGTGGAGAGAAGGCTCATGAAGCGTTTTCGCTTACTTTAACTGCGCTGGGCACCAAAATATCTCAGGACACCAAACTTCTTATTTCATTTGTTCGGACCAAATTAAATGAAAATGGGGAGCTAAATGATACTGCCACATCTGTGGCAATTAGAAAAGTTATACATGCGCTGATACAAGCTGTCCAAGACGAGAAGACAAGTTGATGGCTGAAGTGGCTGATACCAAATCAAATGAACAGATTTTTGGGCATGCCAGCGACCCAAAAGTTTAAAGGGAATCCACGCGGGCAATTTTATATAACTTGTCGAATCCATTTTAATATGAACCAGCAGGAAAAAATTGCTTTTAAAAATAAACTGAAGCAGTTCTGCCATCACAGGATTAATGAGCGCATTGCAGGGGCAAAAGCTGCAATTGAAAATGCGCAAGAGGCAGCCAATAGCGAACATAAAAGTTCTGCAGGCGATAAATATGAGACGGGCAGAGCCATGGGTCATTTAGAAAGGGACATGCATACCAGACAGGTCTCAGAGAATTTGAAAGAATTATCAACGCTTCACGCGGTGAATACGAACGCTATTTATAATGCAGTAGCAGCGGGCGCTTTAGTGCAATGCGCCAATATTTCTTTTTTCATTGCAGTAGGCCTGGGCAAACAGGTTATCGATTCAGAAACTATTGTGTTTTTATCTCCCAATGCGCCCCTTGCGAAATTACTGATGCACAAGAAGGCAGGGGAGCATTTTCTTTTTAACAAAGCAAACATACCCATTAAAGAAATATATTAGCTACTATTTCCTGGTAATCGCATGGATAAACAACCCATCAATTCTTTAGAAATGCTTTTTTTAAAGGGGAGCATATCAACGCAAAACATATATTGATCGATCATCTCCTTAGTTTCTGTAAAAAAAATGAGCTCCATGTATAAGGATAACAAATCGTCCAAACATAAGAAAAAATGCCGCAGCACTAATATCTTATTCAAATATCAACCTTTGTTTTTGCACCACTAGAAATAATTCCGCAGCCAGTAACATGGAGGCAAAAGGGATAATCATATATATCCAAAAGCCAGTATAGATTCGCGCTGGGACTGCGCTGGCAAAGGATCTCGCAGGGTTCATGCCAAAGCCCGATATGGAACCGGCTACAATAACATAAACGCATATTAAACAACTGGAAATAATCCTCGTGTATTTTTTCCACTTTTCAGCGGCTGAAGTGAAAAGCACCATTGCCATCATGATGAATGCAATGATAAATTCCGTGATGGCTGCCGGGAGCACGCCGTATTTGCCGGGTACTGTTACAACATAGTTTACAGGCTCTGCAGTCAACGTGCTTCCCATGAGCATTGCCATGATGTAGACAGCGGATACGGCTCCCGTGAATTGAAAAAGAATATAAAACGAAGCGTCCCACCTACACATTTTGCCAAGGCGCAAAAAAGTAATCGTTACGGCGGGATTGATATGGGAGCCAGAAGGCGCAGTAAATGGAGAATAGAAGATAAATAACGCCGTTAAACCCATCATTATGCCCATTATAATGCTTCGAGCAAAGGCATTTGGAATGGCAACATGCCAGGGCGAGGTTTTCGCTCCAAACATGGCTCCGAAAAAACAAGCTGATACCATAAAAATCGCAAGCCCTAATGCTTCCTGCAGGTAATGCGGCCAGTTCTTTTTGAAGGAAGCTTTCAACTCGGTATAGCCGCCACCCCCTGCAACGACTTGTATGTTCATAGCTCTCATAGCACAAAAGTAAAATTTTTGCAATCAGGAGCTATCACGCAATACACTGCATTTGCATTTTGCAATCCAGAGTGTGCTATCACGGGGGGAAAAAAAGTAGACGCAAATTGCATGATGTAAATGTTTGACCGGTTTTATTTTCTGCAAAACGGCATCCAGGTTTGTCTATGATTTCATTTATTCCTTTCTGATTTTTTTACTTTCAGTACGCAGGTGGTTACCTTTTTTCTTTCAAATTTTCTACTTTGCATTATTTGTGCTGACCACTTTTTCTTTTTGTAGAACTTAGTTCCTGTTACTCCAGTATTTCAAAAAATAGCCTCCCGGTTGGACCAAGGCAGCATGACTAAATATAAATCTACAATTTTTGAGCAATGCGTTGATTTTATTTATATTTTACATTCAATTTATCCCACTTCCTGCTTTTGTTTTAACTCAATATATACTTCTGCCATGAGCACACGCCGTGATTTCCTGCAAAAACTTACTGCTCCATTTATCGCGATGCCATTTTTGTCCAGGTTCCCGCTGTCAAGGGTCAGGAATTTGTATAACCCCTCCTCCGCTCAAGGGCCTGTTTTAAGAGTTGCGATCATGGGGCTGGGTAGTTACGGAACGCGTGTCGCAGAAGCAATGAAAGAATGCAAAAGAGCAAAGCTGGTTGGCGTTATCAGTGGCACCCCATCCAAAATTCCCGACTGGCAGAAGAGGTATAATATTCCAGAAAAGAATTGTTACAACTACGAAAATTTCGACAACATAAAGAACAACCCGGACATCGACGCAGTGTATGTCATTACGCCGAATGCACTACATCGCCCTGGAGCGATGCGGGTTGCTAAAGCTGGCAAGCACGTGATATGTGAAAAGCCGATGGCACTAAATGCAAAAGAAGGAGAAGAAATGATTGATGCGTGCAGGAAGGCAAAAGTAAAATTGTTGGTAGGATACCGTATGCACTTTGAAGCAAAGACGCTTGAAATTATCCGAATGCGCAAGGCAGGGGAACTCGGGAAGGTTCTTTTTTTTCAAGGTTTGTGCGGTTTTAAAATTGGTGACCCCAATCAATGGCGTTTGAATAAGCAGCTGGCCGGTGGCGGTTCATTAATGGACATCGGTATTTATGCCATCAATGGCTCAAGATATATGATTGGTGAAGACCCTATATGGGTGAGTGCGCAGGAAACAAAAACCGACCCTGTGAAATTCAAAGATGGCGTGGATGAGACGATCGAATTTCAACTGGGCTTTCCAGGTGGAGCAGTATCCTCATGCCTGTCCACTTACAATATGAATAACCTGGATCGCTTTTTCCTGAATGCAGAAAATGGTTTTGCGGAATTGCAACCTTCCACGGGTTATGGTCCTATCATGGGGCGCACAAATAAAGGAGAATTAACCCAGCCCCATATAACCCATCAAACGGTGCAGATGGATGAAATGGCTGCAATTATTTTTGATGGCAAGCAGCCCGTAGTGCCTGTTGACGGAGAAGAAGCACTCAAAGATATGAAAATTATTGACGCGATCTTCGCAGCAGTTAAATCACCGGCAAAGGTAGATCTGAAACTATGACAGTTTTCAGGATGACTAGGAAAGCATGCCGATCTTAGCACTTCTCTCACCGGTGATTCGGGTCCAAAAATCTTTACCCCCGGCGGTTCCCGAGATCTTTGCCTTGTAAATAAACACATAGCCATATGAATCAGAGATTGCTAGTCTGCTCAGCGCTTATTTTTTCCGCCATTTATCTGTCTGGCCAGGAAGTTAAGGTTACTCTAACATATGACCAGATCAAGGCATTAACGCCTGATTGGAAAGGCGAACGATTCTCAGATGGCCGGCCAAAAACATCGGATCTTTTTTTAGAACGATTAAAAAATATTTCTCTTGAAGAAGCATGGGGCTATTTGCGTAACAAAGGATACCAAAACCAGTTTGAGGGAGATTTTATGGTGATCCGGCCGGACTCGGTAATGGTTGGTCGTGCAGTTACAGCCCAATACATGCCGCTGAGACCCGACTTTGACAAATTAATAAAAGACAAAGGAAAACTAGAAGGCAGGATTGGGAGCACCAATTCGTGGCCCATTGACGTATTGCAGGATGGGGATGTTTATGTAGCAGATAGTTATGGCAAAATTGCAGATGGTACTCTGATCGGAGACAATTTGGGGAATGCAATCTTTGCGAAATGTCACAGGGGTGTCGTGTTTTATGGTTCGGTAAGAGATATCGAAGGGCTTGAAGAGATCAATGGATTTAACGGCTGGATAAAAGGGTACGATCCTTCATATATTCAGCAGATGATGCTGGGTGGCATTAATGTTCCGATTAGAATAGGCAGAGCAACAGTATTACCAGGTGACGTGGTGCTGGCAAAAAAAGGCGGAGTAGTGTTTATTCCTGCACAGTTTTTAGAAGACCTAGTCAAGAATGCGGAATTTATTGAATTGAGAGATGCGTTTGGGCATATGCGTTTGCGCGAAGGGAAATATACTCCAGGTCAGATTGACCAGCAGTGGAGCGATGCGATAAAAAAGGACTTCCTGCAATGGCTAGATGCGCAAAAAAATCTTCCGATGACTAGAAAAGAACTCGATGAATATATGAAAGAAAGAAATTGGTGACAATACTTCTTACCGGATACGTCCTACTCATTATTATAAAAATATACCGCCATGACACCCTCACAAAAATTTTTAGATAAAATCGGATTGAAAAATCCGGGCAGTGTGGAAGAAACAACAATTACAAAAGATGGAGGAACACAAAATAGCCGTCGGTCATTTTTTAAAAATTCTGCTTTAGGTGGAATTGCATTAGGTGGAGCTTATATGTTTTCACCCATTGAAGAATTAATTGCCCGAACCACTCAAAAAGTAAATCGTTACTCAAGCCCCTCAGATCTGAAAATAACAGATATGCGTTATTGTGTGATACAAAATGTGGGGCGCACACCCATCATCCGCATTGATACCAATCAGGGGATATATGGATTGGGTGAGGTAAGAGATGGAGCCGATGAACGGTATGCATTGATGCTGAAAAGCCGGATACTCGGGGAAAACCCATGCAACGTGGAAATGCTTTTTAAATCCGTAAAACAATTTGGGGGAAATGCCCGCCAGGGTGGTGGAGTCTGTGGAGTGGAGATGGCTCTGTGGGACCTTTGCGGGAAAGCCTATAATGTGCCCGCCTGGCAGCTCCTTGGTGGGCGCTACCGGGATAAAGTAAGGATGTATGCAGACACCCCAGAAGCTCCAACCTTAGAAGAATTTAAAGCAAGAATTAAACACCGTCTCGAAGTCCAGGGTATGACCTGGTTAAAAATGGATATTTCAATAGGTGAAGTGAAGGACATACCAGGCACTTTGAACAACAGCAAATTCTGGGGGAATAATTTATCACAATGGGAAGGCGGTTATATGGATTATGCCAACACGAAACATCCCTTTACTGCGATTCAGATTACCGAAAAGGGTCTGGATGAAATGGCAAAAATCATCTCTGAAGTACGTTCGGCAGTAGGTTTTGAAATCCCGCTTTCATCTGATCATTATGGCCATTTTGATGTGAACAACGCAATCCGTTTTGGAAAAAAAGTCGAACCTTATCGCTTGGCATG
>DATMMJ010000354.1:0-2969 GCA_035569795.1 Puia sp.
TATTACGGCCCCGATAATCTGTTTGATCTTACCAACATTTGCCATATCAGCAATTATTTAAATAGAAGGGTTAAAAATCGGCTGCAAAGGTAAGGGAGTGGAGGCAAAAATCCGAAATCAGTTTTTAGAAAAAGTTTACAAAAAACAAGATGCATAGTCTTAGATGTAATGGACAGGATTTCCGTCACATGGAGCGTAAATCTGCCTGTAACATGGGTAGCATCTTGAATTCTTGATCCTTTCTTTTATTTTTGCCTCCTACCATTTATTTACTATGCAACTGTCGGAAGTTATAGATGACCTCACTGCAAAAGATTTTATAGAGGCAAATGTGGAGCTCAACAGCAATGCACCTTCCTATATTCGTCCATTAGATAAAGATGTGAATGAGGTTTTTGACCCGAAGAAAAATAAAGCTTTCCGGTTTGGGGAATGTAAAAGATGGATATTAAAAAATGATGATGGGAAATCTATAGGCCGGATTGCTGCTTTTGTGAATAAAAAATATAAGAATAAAGGAGATGAGGTGCCAACAGGTGGTGTCGGTTTTTTTGATTGTATCAATAGCCAGCAGGCTGCCGACATGCTGTTTGACGTTGCCAAACATTGGTTGCTGCAAAAAGGCATGCAGGCAATGGATGGCCCGATAAATTTTGGCGAAAGGGATCGCTGGTGGGGATTGGTCGTCGAGGGATTTGACCCACCATTATATTGCATGAATTACAATCCGCCTTATTATAAGGAGCTGTTTGAAGCCTATGGATTCCGCAATTTCTTTAACCAGATATGTTTTGGGCTCAATGTTGCCGATCCGGTCCAACAAAAATTTTATGATAGGCACGAATTGTGTGCACGGGATCCAAATTTTTCTGCGGTCCACATTAGAAAAAATCAACTGGAAAAATTCGCAAAAGACTTCACCATAATCTACAATAAAGCATTCGCGGGACATGGTGGCATGAAAGAAATGGCCGAGCCCGTCGTCCAAAAAATGTTTCAATCCATGAAAGCGGTCATTGATGAAAGAATTAGCTGGTTTGTTTATTATAAAGGGGAACCTGTAGCGATGTGGATTAACCTGCCCGATCTGAATCAATGGTTCAAACCCCTCAATGGAAAATTTGACCTTTGGCACAAGTTGAAATTTTTATGGTTAAAAAAGACAAAAAAGTGCACCAAATTTGTAGGGCTTGCATTTGGTGTTGTTCCCGAGTGGCAAGCCAAGGGTGTTGACAGTTATATGATAATGGAAGGTGCAAAAATAATCCAGGTAGGGCTTATTTACGAAAAGTATGAGATGCAGTGGATAGGGGAATTTAATCCAAAAATGATCAACATTGCAGAAAGCCTCGGCACATATCGCAGTCGCATACTCACAACTTATCGCTATTTATTTGACAGGACCAAAGAATTCAAAAGACATCCTGTTTTGCTGTAGGTTGCAACTGGGTATTTAACAGTTCTTTAGTCAGCATACGCTGATCCAAACCTCCTAACCAATTCAAACACCCGAACCAAAAACTGAAGACTCTCCTTTTCTCAAGAGATAATGTAACTTGCAAACGGTATGGATAAATTTATAGTCTCTGCACGAAAGTACAGGCCTCAAAACTTCTCGACGGTTGTTGGCCAGTCACATATTACCACTACGCTAAAAAATGCCATTAAGAATAATCAACTGGCGCACGCGTTTTTATTTTGCGGTCCCAGGGGAGTTGGCAAAACAACCTGTGCAAGGATTCTTGCCAAAACCATTAATTGTGAAAACAAAAAAGCCGATGGCGAAGCTTGCAATACGTGCAACAGTTGCGTTTCTTTCGACCAAGGCACATCATTAAATATCCATGAACTGGATGCAGCCAGCAATAATTCCGTGGATGATATCCGTGTACTGGTGGAACAGGTTCGTTTTGCACCGCAGGCTGGGCGATACAAAGTATATATCATAGATGAGGTCCACATGCTCAGCTCATCTGCTTTCAATGCATTCTTAAAAACACTGGAAGAACCACCGCCGTATGCAATTTTTATTTTAGCCACAACAGAAAAGCATAAAATACTGCCAACCATCTTAAGCCGCTGCCAGATATTCGATTTTAAACGAATAACCATCAACGATACTATTGAGCATTTGCAGGAAATTTGTGACAAAGAAGAAATAAAAGCAGATAAGGCCGCCCTGCACGTGATTGCACAGAAGAGCGAGGGCTGTATGCGTGATGCCTTGAGCATCCTTGATAAAATCTCGAGCTTCACCAATAATCAACTCACCTACCAAAACACATTGGAGCATCTGAATATATTGGATGCAGATTATTACTTTAAACTGATAGAAGCAATGCAAGAACAGGACCTTGCAGATGCAATGTTACTATATGATGATATTAACAGGAAGGGTTTTGAAGGAGATATGGTGCTGAACGGTTTTGCTGAGTTTATAAGGAATTTACTGGTGTGCAAAGACGAAAAAGTAGCGCAGCTCCTGGAAGCGGTTGAAAGCTTTAAAGAAAAATACATCGCGACTTCAAAAAAGATAAACACGGCTTATTTAATCAGCGCTTTGAATGTACTGAATGAAACGGAGATAAATTATAGAGCTGCACGGAACAAAAGACTCCATGTGGAACTGGCCTTGATAAAGCTTTGTTACCTGAAGCAAGCCATTGAGCTTTCAATACATGGTGAAGCGATCGGCAAAAAAAAAATGGTTGAAAATTCAAAGCCAGTTGCATTTCGCAACATTGCACCGATTGAAGTTTCAAGAAAAAAGGAAATCGCAAAAATTGCCGAAGAGCCGGTGGTGGACACGGCCAGCAATCGCGCCAAATTGCTGATTGAAACAACCTCATTAACGGAAAAATTATTGGTCGAACAGATTACAGAAACAAATTCCAACAGTTCTGAAAAGAGCACTCAACAAGCGACAAATGTCCCAACCCTGGGTGCTTTATCAAAACTACGGAAGGAAG
>DATMMJ010000355.1:0-22209 GCA_035569795.1 Puia sp.
AACAATGGTAATGGCGATACGTTCATCAACACTGATCTTCACGGTATTTAATTCCTGGTTGCAGGTGCTGATAAATAACCCCACCAGATCATTTTCCAATCTTGGAATGATCACTTCAGTTTCAGGATCGCCGAGCCGGCAATTGTATTCAATCACATAAGGCTCGTCTTCCACGCTCATGATGCCTATAAAAACAAACCCTTTATAATAGATCTCGTCTTCATGCAATCCATTGATGGTGGGTTTGATGATCCGCTCCTCTATTTTATTCATAAACGATGGCGTAGCAAATGGCACCGGGCTTACCGCACCCATGCCACCTGTGTTCAGTCCTTTGTCACCCTCCCCAATTCTCTTGTAATCTTTTGCTTCTGGCAGCAACACGTAATTTTTCCCATCCGTAAGAACGAATACACTCACCTCAATGCCATCCAAAAATTCTTCTACCACCACCTTTTTGCTAGCTTCACCAAATTTGGATTGCTGTATCATCAATTCGAATTCAGCTATGGCCTCCACGTGATTATGGCAAATCACCACTCCTTTGCCTGCAGCAAGGCCATCTGCTTTGAGCACGATCGGCAATGAATGTTCCTGCAGGTATTTTACACCTTCCTCATAGTTGTCAATTGTAAATTCTTTGTGGCTGGCAGTGGGGATATGATGCTTAAGCATAAATGCCTTGGCAAAAGCTTTGCTGCCTTCGAGCTGCGCGCCTCTTTGAGATGGGCCGATGAAATAAATTTTCTCCAGCGAAGGTTTTGATTTGAAGTAATCCCATAAACCATTTACCAATGGCTCTTCCGGGCCAACCACCACCATCTCGATTTTCTTGTCTTCACAAAATTTACCTATAGCATCAAAATCATTGAGATCTAGATTCACGTTGATGCCGCATTGCGAAGTGCCCGCATTGCCGGGGGCGATATAAAGCGGGTTGGCCCAAATACTTTGATTGAGTTTCCAGGCAAGCGCGTGTTCCCTTCCACCTGATCCTAACAACAGTATATTCATAAACAGCTATTCAAAATAATTATCTAAGCCCGAAATTCCAATTTCATTGCCACAATGAAAAAAGAATTTTATAAGTGGCAATAAAAAAAAATTGCCATTATTCATTTTGATTTATTCAGTACTTTACGCAATCGTTTTACTAAACATAATCATCATCTGGAAAAATTAACATCCATGAGCGAACAGCTTGTAAAAAATAACCATCCAAAGGGATTGTACATTTTGTTTGCTACAGAAATGTGGGAACGGTTCAATTTCTATGGCATGCGCGCGATTCTGATTCTGTTCATGACCAAGGCACTCTTATTCGATCATGCGTTTGCTTCTAATTTATATGGCAGTTATTTAAGCCTCGTATATCTTTCCCCGTTATTAGGGGGCTATATCGCGGACCGGTACTGGGGCAACCGGCGTTCCATTATTGTTGGTGGCATCGTAATGGCGATCGGTGAAGTGGTGCTTTTTCTTTGCGGCACTTTTTATCATTCCATACCGCAACTCTCTGCGTTTCTTTTTTTCGCAGGACTTGGACTCATGATCACGGGGAATGGTTTTTTCAAACCAAATATATCTTCACTTGTTGGGCAACTGTATCCAAAAACCGATCATCGCAAGGATGCTGCCTATACTATTTTTTACATGGGCATCAATGTGGGGGGGGCGCTGGGCCCTTTTGTTTGCGGGCTGGTGGGTGACACGGGCAATCCCGCTGATTTCAGGTGGGCATTTTTGGCTGGTGGCGTTGGCATGTGCATTAGCGTGATCGTTCAAAAATTATTTCAGCACAAATATGTAGTGGACCCAGACAACAAGGTCCTGGGCCTCGTGCCGAACAATAGTCCCAAAGTATTTAGCTCTCCAGTCTTTATAGTCTCGGGTCTTGTGGCACTTGCGGCGATAATGATTGGGCTTTTCTATCTTGATTCAAAATTCAATTATTTATTCTATCTGCTCACTGCCTGTATTATAATTATACCGACGATCATTTTCGTTGACAAATCGCTAACTGCGGGAGATAAAAAAAAGGTTGCGGTAATTTTTGTTGTATGCTTTTTTGTGATCTTTTTCTGGGGCGCGTTTGAACAGGCTGGTGCATCGCTGACGTTTTTTGCTGATGAGCAGACACAAAGACATGTTGGACTAAAAATCCCCATCTGGCCAATTATTATCATTTCAGCTGCGCTTTTGTTTTATGTGATCACACTTTTTAAAAAGGCTGCAAAAAATCTGGCTTCTGCATTTGACAAAAATCTGCGCATTGCTGTTTATGGCTTGTTGTTTATCCTTTCTGCCGGGGTGATCATGGGGAATGTTTATCTGCTCAGCTCCGGCAGCCGTGACATCGATTTGACAGATATCCCTGCAAGTTGGTTCCAATCGCTTAACTCTACATTTGTTGTTCTTTTTGCTCCATTTTTTGCATGGTTCTGGTTAGCCCTTGGCAAGAAAGAACCGTCTTCTCCAACCAAAATGGCACTCGGATTATTGCTGCTTGCCCTTGGCTATCTTTGGATAGCACATGGAGTGGATAATGTGGGGCCGGGGGTTAAAGTGAGTATGATATGGATAACGGGCATGTATGCCTTGCATACGTCAGGTGAGCTCTGTTTGTCACCTATCGGTTTATCGCTGGTAAATAAATTATCACCAACGAAATTCCTCTCTTTGCTGATGGCAATATGGTTCACGGCAAATGCTTTTGGAAATAAAGTGGCAGGGGTCCTCAGCAGCCTGTATCCGCCTGGCGTTGCCGAAATAAAAAGAGCAAAAGATATCGGCATCGATCTTGGAAATATTCTGTATAATAAAGTTACTCCTGGTGCTGGACAGATAGTACAGCTAAAAAACCATCAGATCCCCTATGAGTTCAAAACCTTTTTAGGCTATCACATTAACAATCTTTATGATTTTTTCATGCTTTTTGTATGCATGGCGGGCGTTGCATCACTGATCCTGTTTGTAGTAACAAAAAAGCTTCAGAAAATGATGCAAGCGGTATAAGGAAAAATCCTGATCTGTGGGAGTCGCCCAAACGGGCCAAATGGAAAAATATCTATAAATAGGCAAGAGACAACCAACTCATGAGATACGTAAGATTAATTTGCGGTTTACTTTTGGCTGGGATTGCTTATCTAGTCATGTTTGTCCAATTTCTTTTCTACGCAGATGACTCTATCAGTCTCGTGAAATTAATACTCAGGGAATTCATTTCTCTGATTTTTGTATGTGTGGGCATGTATTTAGTATTTGCAAATAAAACGATGCCTGATGAAGAAAGTAACTGAAAATCCAACTGGAAAATAAAGACGAGTCGTTATGGCTTTGAGCAATGCAGTGGGGGTTTTTTCCCCCTTTTTTTGTACCGGATTGCAATAGCCAAATAATTTAAAGGAACAGATCGGTCACTAATTTTTGCCCGGGGTTCACTGCATATTTGTCAAAATTTGTAATGCCTTCTTTTTTTAGGACTTCCTCATCAATAAAAAAATTGCCCGTGCAATTCTCCGAGGGCCTTTGTAAAATGCAAAAAGCAGCATCTGCGACTATCTCCGGGGTCCGACTGCGCTGGATTAAGAATTCTCCACCCAATAAATTTTTCACGGCAGCCGTAGCAATCGTGGTTTGCGGCCACAGCGCATTTGCCGCTATACGATGTGGTTTTAATTCTTCCGAAAGACCAATCACGATCATGCTCATCCCATATTTGCTCATCGTATAAGCAAGATGATCGCCAAACCATTTCTTATCGAGGCTAATGGGTGGCGACAGGTTTAATATATGTGGATTGGATGATTTCTTCAAATAAGGAATGCAGGCCTTGCTCATAAAAAAAGTGCCTCTGATATTAATATCATGCATCAAATCAAATCTTTTAGGCTCTGTTTGTTCTGTTGACAATAAACCTATAGCACTTGCATTGTTCACTAAAATATCGATGCCTCCAAACGTTTTTACTGTGGCCTCGACGATGCGCGCGATCTGGTCTTCAAACCTTATATCAGCCTGCAGCGGCAATATTTTTCCCGTTCCTTGTTTTGCTATTTCTTCTGCCGCACTATAAATTGTGCCCTCTAGTTTTGGGTTGGCTTCAGCAGTTTTGCCGGCAATGGCTACATTAGCCCCTTCCTTGGCAAGTCTTATTGCAATGGCCTTTCCAATACCGCGGCTTCCGCCGGTAATCAGGATGGTTTTATCTTTGAAAATCATAATCTGTTATGTTTAATGGCTTTGAAAAATAAAATAGGCATTTTTACTAAGACGCCAAGGGTAATTATACTACAATTTAAGTGATTACCGTATTACGGAAAACAGGCAATTGTTCTATTGTATGCGATACGTGGGAGTTGTAGGTTTATGTTGTTAAGAATGATTGATACGCCAGATTCAAAAAATCCCAAATCCGAGAAACCTAGACAATTATCCTGAAAAACCAAAATCCAAGAATCCGAAGAAAACCAAAACTAAGAATCTGTTATCAATTAAGGCTGACAAGTTTAAATTCCAAATCCAAGAGTCCATAATCCTACGAAATCGACCTAAAATTTGTACCTATTGATGGCCACGAAAATGCTGGTTTGGTTTGTACAAAAAAATTAAAAGCCCCGATTAATCCCGGGGCTTTTCTATTTACCATTTACCTGAAGTGCCAATATAGGTATATCAATGCGCATCCACCGCCATCCGGGGTCCCCTTCTAAACTTTTGCAAAAAAACAATCGGTATGCAGCAAATAACAAATATGCCAATAAGAAGATACAGATTATCGTAAGTTACAAGCATGGTTTGTTTTACTACGGAGCCTTCCATTGCCTGGTTTGCCATTTGCTGTGCCAAGATCGGGCTAAAGCCTTTTGCAGTGAAATTCTGTATCATCAGCTGATTGCGCTGCTGGTATGCAGGATTATAAATATTAATATTTTCAATTAATTTATTCCGGTTCACCCCTGTTTGAATATGGATAAGCGTTGTAATGATTGCAATTCCAAAGGAGCCTCCTAACTGGCGCATCATATTATTCAGTCCCGTTCCCTGGCCAATATCGGGGCCTTTGAGATCCTGCAGCGCCAGTGTGGTCAGTGGTACGAATAAAAAGCTCATCCCTATGCCGCGTACGATTAGTGGCATGAAGAAATCGCCTGTGCCTGATTCTAGCGTGGAGTTGGAAAGCATCCAGGTGAAAATAAAAAACAAAATGAAACCACCTGCAGCCATAAATTGTGCGGGCACTCCGCGCTTCAGCATTACGCCGATAAATGGCATCATAATGATCGTGGCCAACCCACCGGGAAATAATATGATACCGGTTTGCTGCGCTGTAAAGCCCAACAAGTTTTGACAGAAGACTGGAAAGATAAAAACCGATCCATACAAAGCAAAACCAAGCGTAAAGGTTGTGATGATCCCGATCCCGAAACTTCTGCTTTTAAGAATGCGCAGATTGACGACCGGATGGTCAGTACTTAGTTCCCTCCAGAGGAAAAGAACTGCCGATACCACAGTGGTGAAAACAAGCACTGCGATATATGTTTTACTAAACCAGTCTTCCGATTCTCCTTTTTCTAATACTACCTGCAAACTTCCTACACACAACATCAAAAATAAAATGCCCCACCAGTCAATGGGCTTCCCCTTGCCATAGCGTGGCGATTCCTTTACAAAAGTGGAAACCATAAATGCTGCGACGGCGCCAATTGGAATATTGACATAAAATATGTATGGCCAGCTAAAATGGTCTGTAATAAATCCCCCAATAGTGGGGCCAACTGTTGGGCCCACTACCGCACCCAGGCCAAATAACGCAGTAGCCATTCCTATTTCCTCGCGGGGCCATGTTTCCATTAATATGGCTTGAGCAGTGGAAAGCAAACCACCGCCTGCAAGGCCTTGTATAAGCCGGAATATAATGAGCCCGGTCAAACTGTGCGCGTTGCCACAAAGAAAGGAAGCAAAAGTGAATACTAAAATAGAAGTGATGAAGTAATTTTTTCTCCCGAATTTGTCGCCAAGCCATCCCGACATGGGCAGAATAACCACATTGGCCACAGCATATCCAGTTACAATCCAACCCGAATCCTCCAGGGTGGCCCCGAGATTGCCCATGATATCTGGTAGGGCAACATTCACTATTGTTGTATCGATCAGCTCTAGCAGGGCAGCTGTGATCACTGTGATGGTGATAATCCATTTCCTTAACCCATGTTCTGCCATTTCTTAAAATTTTCAAATGTATTATAATATGAGCTGCTGGTGATTCCATTCCACCCATCCCTTCTGAGGCCGGTTGCTCCAATCAAACCCAAGCTATTTCGTGTGTACAACAACCTTCACGCTCATGCCTGGCCGTAACCGATTTATGGTGGCAGAATCGGCCTCGAGCGTAATTTTAACAGGGATGCGCTGAACCACTTTTACAAAATTCCCGGTGGCATTGTCCGGTGGCAGCAAGGAAAATTTGGCACCGGTTGCGCCCGCAAAAGACTCTACGATGCCTTCAATTTTCTGGTCCGGGAAAGCATCCACCTCCACATCCACCTTATCTTTCAATGTCAAGTGTTGCATTTGCGTTTCCTTAAAATTGGCTGTGATATAAATATCATGTACATGCACGATTGAAAAAATCGTTTGCCCTGCCTGGACGAGTTGCCCAACTTGTATGTTTCTTTTTGAAACGATGCCGCTCGCAGGTGCAATGATAATAGTATAGGATACCTGAAGTTTTGCGTAATCAATATCTGCCTGCCGGGAAGCAATATTGGAAGCTGTTGCACCAACTTGTGACTGGTTAGCACTTACTCTTTTAACCTGGACCGGGAGTTGGCTTTGTGCGACAACTAATTGTGCTTCTGCGGCCTCTTTGGCTGCTTTTGCTTCATCGAATTGCGCCTTTGTAATAGCATGGTCATTATATAAATTCTGATAGCGCTCAAAATCCTGGGTTGTTTTCCACACCTGGACCTTTACTGCCTGCACGTTTGCTTCCGCTGTGGTGATACCCGTCTTCGCTTCGGTTACATTTGACTGTGAAACATTCACCGATTGTTTTGCCGAGGCAAGCGCAGCTTGGGCCTGCTGCAGTCTTATTTTGTAATCCCTGTCATCAAGCACGACTAGTGTGTCCCCAGCTTGCACATACTGGTTATCCTCAAAGCGGATTTCTTTCACATAGCCGGCTACACGCGCAACCACGGGGCTGATATCGGCGTCTACCTGTGCATCATCGGTTACTTCATGGCTTTGATAATACAGATATTCTTTGGCCGTGAAAACCAACGCACCAACAAGCACCAGTGCAAGAATGATTGGAAAAACTAGCTTTTTCTTCTTTTTAGGTTGTATCTCGTTCATAAATTGATTCTTTAACTCGTTTTATTAATAAAGGTTTTGGTTTATGGTTACGGTTGTATATGACCGGTAGAATTAAGCAGGCTGTAATAAGCAATCGTTGCGTCTGATTTTGCGAGCTCCAGGTTAATGCGTGACTGATAAAGCATTGTCTGTGCATCAATCCGGTCTGTGGTAGTCGCGAGGTTGTTATGAAATTTCGATTCCATCACCCGCTCATTTTCTGTTGCCTGTGTGATGGCATCCTGGAGTACTGCGATCCTTTCAAGAGCTAAGTGGAACTGCATGAAATCCTGGTGCACCTCTGTCCTTATTTTATCTGTCTGCACGTCCTTAGTAATCTGAATTTCTCGCTGCTGGATTTTTGCTTCGTTAATTTTATTTTTTGTTCTATATAGGGTAGAAATATCCCAGCTTGCATTGATGCCCACTACAAAAGGTGCCAGGAAGGCGCCACTGGCCGGAATGAAGGCCTTGGATAAATTAAAATAATACAAATTGCCTCCTACGCCGACCATAGGCAGTTGCTGGTCATGGATTTTTTTTATGTTCACCTCTGCAATCTGGGACTGGTAGTCAATAGAGCCAAATTCCTTCCTGTCGCGCAGGGCCTGTTGCATATATTGATTAAAATCATTTTCCGTGATTAGTTTGTACCTCACGTCCTGCACTTGCAGGGTCGTCGAATCCGCAAGCCCGAGTAAAATATTCATATTGTAATTGGCAATCGCACGATTGTTTTCCAGTTCGATAATGGTAAGCTCGGTATTGGATTTTTGCAACTGGTAGCGCAACACATCGTTTTGCGTTGCAAGCCCCTGGCTTGCGTATTTCGTGATTTCATCGAGCTTGCTTTGTATATCATCCAGGTTTTGCTGAACAATCACCTGGTTCTGCTTTATCTTATAAAAATTTAAGTAGGCGTTGATCACAGTGAATATGACCTCGTCTTTATCTTTATCCGCATCCAGTTTGCTCATTTTAATCAGCAAATCTGCAGATTGCTTGGCATATCTATATTGGTGGCCAGCGAAAATGGGCTCATTGATGCTCAAGGTTGCTTGATACAAGGTATTGTCGAAGGGGAATTTGATTGTACCGGACTTAGCCGTATCTCCCGGAATACTCAGTTTTCGGGCGAGCATGAGGGCATGGCTGTAACCCGCGCTCACCTTGGCTGAGGGCAGTGCCGCATCCTTTGACTCTGCAAGCTGATTGACAGCCTGATCAATTTTACTACGGGACAATTTTAGTTGCTTGCTGTTCTGCACGCCTAAGGTAACAGCCTCTTCGAGGCTCAAAGTTTTGGTCTGCGCATGCAGCACGGAAACGCTAATCAAAAAAAAGGAAAAAATCCATACTTGCCTTTTCATGTTGGTTAATTTAATTATTCTTCATTTTTTATGTCCAGATGCGCATGCAATAGCTGTTTCAAATGGGCCTTCAATTTTGGGGTCATCTTTTTTTTGTACGCTTCATCGGTATTTTTTTCAATATTAAAAAGTATGGTATAAAAATGCCGCGCAAGGGTTGTTTGAGAGATCGTCCCCATGATGGTTCCCACAGTTAATTCAATATCGACTTTCCTGAAAAATTTCTTCTTTTGGCCATCCAGAAGAATTTTTCTTATCTGTTCAAAATTCTTGAGCTTGATTTTAGTAATCAGATCCTTGATATCATCGGAGCGGCTGTTGTTTCCCTGTAACATGATATTGTGGATACACAGGTTACTCATGATTTTGTCGACGTAGAAATCTACTACCCTGTCTATTTTCTCCCATGGTGTCAGCGATTCGTCTTTGTTGAGCGCTTCAAGAATCGTGTAATTGGCCCTTTGTTCCAGTAATGCTTCCAGTAATTTCTCTTTTGAGCCGAAATAGTAGGAAATCATTGCGAGGTTCACATTTGCATGCTGTGCAATGTCTCTCACAGAGGTGCCGTCAAATCCGTTGTCGCCGAAAAGCTTTTCGGCTATTGCAAGAATGTGTTCCCTTTTATCTGCTGACATTTTAATTTTTCATTTGTGGGCACAAAGTTAAACAAACGTTTGAATTAAACAAACGTTTAATTAACTTTTTTTGAAATTTTTTTTTAAGTGACAGGGAACCGCTAGCCTAGATCAAGGGTGGGGGCTCAGGCTTATTTTGAAGTATTTGCTCGATACGCTGGGAAACCTCAGCAGTAAGTTTTTCCAGGACAGCAAGGGATTTTAAGTTTTCTAACAATTGTTCTTTTTTTGATGCACCTAAAATTGCGGTCGTAACAAAGGGGTTGTTGATACACCATCCAATGGCCAGTGCTGCCAGGGATACATTTAATTCCGTGGCGAGTACCTGTAGTTGTTTTACTTTACTTATCCTGTCTTCCTGCATCCACCGGTCGCGCAGCCATTCAAACCCTTTCATTGCAAACCTGGAATCTTCAGGAAACCCATCTGCATATTTTCCGGTCAATAATCCCGCTGCCAGCGGGCTCCAGATGGTTGTCCCTAAGCCTACATTTTTATATACGGGTAAATAATCCTGTTCTATTTTAAAACGGTCAAACATATTGTATTGCGGCTGTTCCATAGTTGGTCCAACAAGATTGTATTGCTGTGCCACACGGTGTGCCTCCATGATTTCGGCGCCGCTCCACATGCTGGTCCCCCAATACAAAATTTTTCCCTGTTGCATCAGCGTGTTCATTGCCCAAACTACTTCTTCCATTGGGACATTGGGGTCAGGGCGATGACAAAAAAATAAATCAAGGTAATCAACCTGCAAACGCTGTAACGCTTCCTGGCAGGCCTCCATCAGGTGTTTTTTGGATAGACCAGTTTGATTGGGCTTATTACTTTTGCCCCTCCACCCAAAATATGCCTTTGAAGAAATAATATAGGAAGAGCGGTCCCAATTTCTTTTCTTCAAGACCCTACCCATCAGTTTTTCGCTTTCGCCCAAAGCGTACACTTCCGCGTTGTCAAAAAAGTTGATGCCATTGTCATAAGCGATGCCCATCAGCTCATCTGCCCTACTATCTTCAATTTGTTTGTGAAAGGTGACCCAACTGCCAAAAGACAATATACTCAGCTGTAGTCCAGATCTTCCGAGATAACGATATTCCATTGTTGCATGCTATACGGTAAAGGCAAAAAGGGCGCAAACGAGGCGCCGAATCCTCTTTGCCATAGGCTTTATTTCTTCATCCAAATTTACTAACTTTGCGTCCTTAACAGGCGGATTTGTTTATTGTTCAGCCTGTGCAAAACAAAAAATTGAACTAATAAACGAAAACACTTCAGCAATACCTCCACTGCAAGTTTCTCGTTAATAGTTCAAAAAAAAATTGGAGCAGACCACAACAGTTCAGTTTTAAACTGTTGGGAGACTTGCTTCGACAATAATTATTTAATTCATCGCTAAATTGGTGGAACATGAAAACACTTGAGCAAAGCCTCCAGCAACGCATTTTAATCATTGACGGAGCAATGGGCACGATGATTCAGCATCATAAACTGCAGGAAAAAGATTTCCGCGGCGAGCGTTTCAAAAACTGGCCAAAAGATGTAAAAGGCAATAATGATTTGCTCAGCATAACGCAGCCCGAGATTATTGAAGGCATACATACCCAATACCTTAATGCTGGTGCAGACATTATTGAAACCAACACTTTTAGCAGTACATCCATTGCGCAAGCAGACTATGGTATGCAATCACTCGCCTATGAACTAAATGTTGCTGCTGCTACGTGTGCAAGGAAAGCAGTAGACCAGTACCGAGCAAAAAATCCGTGTGCCGATCTGTTTATAGCAGGTGCTATCGGGCCGCTGAATAAAACGTTGAGCCTATCACCTGATGTAAACAATCCTGGCTACCGGGCAGTCTCGTTCGATGAAGTGGAGGCAGCTTACCTGGAGCAAATTAAAGGATTGGTTGACGGCAGGGTGGATATATTACTCATTGAAACGATTTTCGATACGCTCAATGCAAAGGCTGCGATATTTGCGATCAAAAAATATTTCCGCGGGTCGAAACAAAAAGCCTTACCGGTAATGATCAGTGGCACTATCACCGATGCAAGCGGCCGAACTTTGAGCGGGCAAACATTAGAAGCATTTTATGTTTCTGTTATGCATGCAAAACCATTAAGTATAGGATTGAATTGTGCGTTGGGAGCACAGGAAATGAGACCTCATATCGAGGAGCTGAGCCAGATTGCCAGTTGTTATACTTCAGCGTATCCAAATGCAGGCCTGCCCAATGCTTTTGGAGAATACGATGAACAGCCGCATGAAACGGCGCATATTATTGAAGAATGGGCAGCCAATGGCTGGTTAAATATTGTTGGTGGCTGCTGCGGAACCACGCCGGATCATATCAAACATATTGCAGACAAGGTGAATAAGTTTGCACCAAGAGAGTTGCCGGTTGTAGAAAAGCAATTGGTTGATTAAGATTTTATTTATGAACGAAAAAGCAAATATAAAGCCCTATTTACGGTTAAGCGGACTAGAACCTCTGGTGGTCCGTCCGGAAACCAACTTTATCAATATTGGTGAGCGCACCAATGTTACCGGCTCAAAAAAATTCGCTCGCCTCATCCGGGGAAATAAGTACGAAGAAGCGCTCGGCGTTGCAAGGCAGCAGGTGGAAAATGGTGCGCAGATATTGGATGTGAACATGGACGATGCATTACTTGATGGCGTACAGGCCATGACGACATTCATTAATCTGGTACAAAGCGAGCCTGATATTGCAAAGATCCCGATCATGCTGGACAGTTCAAAATTTCAAATCATTGAAGCCGGCCTGAAATGTGTACAGGGAAAATGCATCGTGAATTCTATCTCCATGAAGGAGGGGGAAGCGAAATTTATTGAACAGGCAATCATATGCCAGAGCTATGGCAGTGCGGTAGTTGTGATGGCTTTCGACGAAAAAGGCCAGGCTGATACAAAGGCTAAAAAAATAGAAATATGCCAGCGGGCTTACAAAATATTAACGGAGCAGGTGGGTTATGATCCCCAGGATATCATTTTCGACCCAAACATTTTTGCAGTTGCCACCGGCATTGAAGAACACAATAATTATGCGGTGGATTTTATTGAAGCCACAAGAGAAATTAAACAATTGATGCCACTGACAAAAGTAAGCGGCGGCGTCAGCAATATGTCATTTTCCTTTCGTGGCAACGACCATGTGCGCGAAGCCATGCACTCCGTATTTTTGTTCCACGCCATTAAAGCGGGCATGGACATGGGGATTGTGAATGCAGGCCAGTTGGTAGTCTATGATGAGATTGAACCTTATCTCAGACAATTATGCGAAGATGTGATACTTAACCACAACAACGACAACAATGAAGCCACAGAAAAACTGATCACCTTCGCCGACACGGTTAAAGCAAAAGGAAAAGAAAATGTCAAGGATGACATGTGGAGAAATGCTACCGTGGAAGATCGACTAAAACATTCATTGGTCAATGGTATTACCGACTACATTGACTCCGATACAGAAGAAGCGAGATTGAAATACCCTAAGCCCCTGGATGTTATTGAAGGCCCGCTTATGGACGGAATGAATGTTGTCGGTGATTTGTTCGGCAGCGGAAAGATGTTCCTGCCGCAGGTGGTAAAAAGTGCAAGGGTAATGAAAAAATCTGTAGCCGTTCTTACTCCTTACATTGAAGCCGAAAAGGAATTGAGAAGACAAGCCCACCTGAGTGCAGGCACAGTCAGTGAAGAAGGCGCCGGCGCTGCAAAGGTTTTATTGGCCACCGTAAAAGGAGATGTCCATGATATTGGGAAAAATATTGTGGGCGTTGTTCTCGGGTGCAACGGTTATGATATTATAGACCTCGGGGTGATGGTAGCTACGGAGAAAATCCTGGATACGGCAGAAAAAGAAAAAGTAGACATCATCGGACTCAGTGGTTTGATCACTCCTTCTTTAGATGAAATGGTCCATGTGGCCCACGAAATGAAACGGCGCGGTATGAAGCTGCCTTTGCTTATCGGCGGAGCTACCACCTCGCGCATGCACACTGCAGTGAAAATTGCACCACAATACGATGCGGGCGTAGTGCATGTACTGGATGCATCCCGGAGTGTAACGGTAACAGGGGCTCTGTTAAGCATCGAACAAAAACCTCAGTTTCTGAAAACTATCAGTAATGAGTATGCGAAACTAAAAGAAGATTTTGCGAATAAAAAATCAACAAAACAATATCTGCCGTTTGCTGAGGCACAAAAAAATAGAGTAAAAATTGACTGGGATGTTTTCACTCCTGTTAAACCCACGTTTACAGGCACAAAGACATTTGAGAGTTATCCTATTTCTGAAATAGCGGACTACATAGACTGGAACCCATTTTTCATTGCATGGGAAATGCATGGGAAATTTCCACAGCTTTTGACTGACGAAAAGATCGGCAAGGAAGCAAAAAAATTATATGATGATGCAAATGCCCTATTAAGACAAATCATTCGTGAAAAATGGCTTACTGCAAGCGGGGTAATAGGCTTTTGGGAAGCGAGCTCTGATGGCAAAGACACCATTACGGTAACCCACCAAACCGAACAGGTAAAGCTTGAATCCTTGCGACAACAAATAAAAAAAGCAGCTAACCAACCAAATATGAGTTTGGCGGATTTTATTAAACCATCATCTTCTTTGCACCATTCCCCGATGGCTAACCACGACTACATCGGCGCTTTTGCAGTCACCATTCATGGCATTGATGAACATATCAAGCGATTTGAAAAAAATCATGATGATTATAACAAAATAATCTTACAGGCGCTTGCAGACCGTCTCGCAGAAGCATTTGCAGAATTGCTTCATGCAAGAACAAGAAAAGAATTCTGGGGTTATGTCAAAGAGGAAAACCTTTCCAAAGAAGCATTAATCAAAGAACAGTATTTGGGCATTCGTCCTGCACCAGGTTATCCCGCATGCCCGGATCATACTGAAAAATATAAGCTTTTTCATTTACTTGACGCCACCAAAAACGCGGGAATTATCTTAACAGAATCACTCGCCATGTTCCCGGCCTCATCGGTTTGCGGATGGTATTTTGCACATCCAGAGAGCAAATATTTTGGTGTGGGCAAGATTGAAAAAGATCAGGTGGTAGATTATGCAAGAAGAAAAAATATGCCATTGGAAGAAATAGAGAAATGGTTAGGACCGGTGCTTGAATATGACTCCTGAAATTGTTAATGCATCTAGGGTAAAGATAATGTGGCGTAAATTTGCCACTACAATTTTTTGACCTCCTTGTGGGGGAATGAGGAGAAAAACGAAATCAGGGAAATATAGTTTACTTTTTTTAACACCCAAAGGTTCAGACATTCAATAAAATATGAAAGGTTTAAAAAACAATATCCAGTTAGCAGTAATCCTACTGACCGCATTTTCGCCCTTGTTTACTCTAGGGCAACAAAAACAGAAAAGAAAACACGAATTGTACCTCTCCTGGGGATACAATACAGAATGGTACACCGGCAGCAACCTGCATATTGTACAACCCTCGTTAGGCAATGATTTCAGTTTTGAAAATATCAAAGGGCACGATCACCGTGGTTGGGACGAGGGGCTATTTCAAAAAGCTATCAGCATCCCGCAATACAATTACAGAGTCGGCTATTTTATCGATGAAAAAAAACAGCTTGCGATTGAAATAAATTTTGATCACACAAAATTTCTTTTTGCCGACAACCAGATAGTGCATATAAAGGGAACTGTCAATGGCAAGGCTTATGATGGGCATGTACTTTTTAAAGAAAATGATCAGGCCGGAGCTGACAGCAGTTCTTATTATTTCCTGAACAACGGTGCGAACTTTTTACTATTTAATCTTGTAAAGCGATGGCATTTTTTCAGCAATAAAACTGGAACCATCCTGGTTGACGGGTTTGCAAAAGCGGGTATCGGCCCTGTTATCCCGCACGTGCAAAATAAATTTTTTAACCAGCCTCCAAATGACCAGCATTTCCAGTTTGGTGGCTGGAACATAGGCCTGGAAGGTGCTTTGAGGGCAACGTTTTTCAATTACATTTACCTGGAATATACCAACAAGGGTGATTATGCCCGTTATTCAGGTCTAAGAATTTATGAGGGAACCGCAAAGCAGGCATTTGGAACGTACGAAATGATTTTAAATCTGGGGGTAAGTTTTCCTGTTGGCAAAAAAACGCCTTAAAAAGATTATTTTCCTAAAGCTTCTTTCCACCGCTGCGCGTCTCTGGCATCCCTGAGTCCCCGCACAAGATATATGATGATAAATATTTTTACTATAATGCCTTTGAACAGTGACATCGGTTCATAAATTGTGTCATTCAATATCAAGATACCATAGAAGATCAAGGCAGATAAAATAGCGGTATATGGCTTCTTTTTTGTCCATAGCCCTAATACAAAAAATATCGTAGAAATTAGAACTATTACGCCCAGTCTGATTTCAAGGATCATGGAATCCATGTGCTTACTCGTTGATAGCGTGACGAGGAGACCAAATAGGAGTTGCGTGATCGCTACTACAAAAATCGCATTCCGCGCATTTTTTACGTGCTTATCATAGCCTTGTATTGAGAATTCGGCTTCGTCAAAAATACTTTCTTCTCCTTGTTGTGAACTGGATTGGTTCGTAGTTTGCTCCATAGGAAAGTCTTAATATCCAATATAAAAAAGAATCTCCTAAAATCAAAATCCCCGGAACTATTTCTCCAACAGCCACCACAAGCGTTTTCTATGTTTTAACTCGTAATTGGAGCTTATGTACGTTTTTACATGCAGCATCGCTTCTTCCACACTGTCTGTCAACAGAACCAGCGACAAGTCCTGCTTTGATATTGTCGCCTGGGAAGCCATATACTCTATCAATTCCCACAACTGTTTATAATACTGTTTACCAAATAAAACAATGGGGAATTGTGCAAGCATTTTGGTTTGTACCAGCGTCAGCGTTTCAAAAAATTCATCCATTGTTCCAAATCCACCTGGCATAATTATAAATGCATAGGAATATTTTATCATCATCGTTTTGCGGACAAAAAAATGCTTGAACGTAATAGATGTTTGCACGTAAGGGTTGAGCTTTTGCTCGTACGGCAATTGAATATTACAGCCAACTGAAGCGCCTTTGTTTTCGAAAGCCCCGCGGTTGGCAGCCTCCATGATTCCGGGGCCACCACCTGTCATGGTAGTAAATCCCATTGCTGCAATTTCTTTCCCGAAACTTCTGGCAGTCTGGTAATAAAAATTATCTTCTTTACACCTTGCAGAACCAAAAACCGTAATGCATGGGCCAATAAAATGCAAGGTGCGAAAGCCCTTAATCAGTTCTTTAAAAACCCTCCATGCAAAACCAAATTCATAGGTTCTGCTTTTGGGGCCTTCTAAGTAAATGGGTTGTTTTGCGGGAATAATCCTTTCTGATTCTTGCATAATAACAAAGGGAGTAAAATGACAAATAGTAAATTGCGTGGCTAATATAACGTAAACAATCTTTATGTCTTCACCCCGCATCATCAGTTACAATGTAAACGGTATACGATCGGCCATGAACAAGGGTTTTATTGATTGGTTAAAAACAAACCCCGGGGATATCATCTGTGTGCAGGAAACCAAAGCCATAAAGGATAATGTGGATCACACTCAGTTTACTGACCTTGGTTTTCACGATTATTGGTTCAGTGCGCAAAAAAAAGGATACAGCGGCGTAGCCGTTTTCACGAAAATTAAACCGGATCTCGTTGAGTACGGCACCGGCCATAACCAGAGTGATGAGGAAGGCCGTGTGATTCAATTGGATTTTGGGGACACGCGGTTAATCAATGCTTATTTTCCTTCCGGCACTTCCGGAGACCAAAGACAGGATTTCAAGTACAAATGGCTGGATGAATTTTTTGATTATCTCAGCAGGCTGAAAAAAAGTCACCCTAAATTAATTTTGTGCGGGGATTATAATATTGCGCATAAAGAAATTGATATCCACGACCCAAAAGGGAATAAAAATTCTTCGGGCTTTTTACCGGGCGAAAGAGCGTGGATGGATAAATTCCTGAGCGATGGCTGGGTCGATAGTTTTCGTCATCTGCATCCGGAAGGGCACCGCTACAGTTGGTGGAGCCAGCGCTTTCCCACAGTGCGTCTGCAAAACAAGGGCTGGCGGATTGATTACATAAACGTTACGCAGAACCTGAAAGAAAGTATTCAGGATGCAAACATATTCCCAGCAGTAAAACACAGTGATCATTGCCCGGTCTATCTTGCATTAAGCAAATAAGCAAGCAAAAAAAAATAATGGAGAAAAGGAGCCCACCGCTATTTCTCCTTGCTTCGCAGTAACTCTGCATGTCCAAACTAAATTTTATGATAGTTTACAACATCACCTTCAAAATAGAACGAAATATTGCTGAAGAGTGGCTTTCCTGGCAAACCCAGGAGCATATACCTGAAATCATGGCTACCAATTTATTCGATGATTTTAAAATGTACAGTTTGTTAGAGCAGGATGAGACAGAGGGGGTTACATTTGTTATCCAATATTTTACTTCTTCAAAAAAGAGATACCAAAAATATATTTCAACTTTTGAGGCAGGTCTTCGCAAAAAAGCGTTTTCAAAATGGGGCAGTCAGTCCACTGGTTTCTGCACAATTATGGAAGCGGTCCAGTAATTGTGGAAAACAATTAAAATTAATTGCTGGTTACAGATTGTTATTGTACATTCTTCGCAAATCCATTGCTGGCAAGCATTTCAGCGATTGCGCTGTGAAACTCAATCCAGCCCTGCCTTTCAGGCAATCGACACCGGGGATGGATTTGAATTTTATTTTTAGGTTTCCTGTAAGCCTTATCCATTGCGGGTTATAGCAATTGATACACATCTCAAAAAAAATTAAAAAAATTTTGTCGCAATCAAAAAGCCGGTATATTTGTTGTCGTTAAAATTTAAAAAAATTTCACTATGAACAAAGCTGAATTAATTGCAAAACTCGCCGAAGATGCAGGCATTACAAAAACACAATCCAACACTGCACTCGATTCTTTTGTTGAAGCGGTCACTAAGACTTTAAAAGGTGGTGGCAAGGTTACCTTAGTTGGCTTCGGGACTTTTTCAGTATCCAAGAGATCAGCCCGCAATGGCCGCAACCCTCAGACAGGAGCTGTTATAAAAATCAAAGCCAAAAAAGTAGCTAAATTTAAGGCAGGTAAAGAATTGTCTGCTAAATTATAATGCTGCAACAACGCATTCAAAAAGCTCTGGTACTGAGCATTCTTGGTGCCAGAGTTTTTTATTTTTGTACATTTATACGTTACGGAATTTAAAAAATTTACTATGGGCAGAGGCGATAAAAAAACCAAAAAGGGAAAAATTTTCAAAGGTTCATTCGGCAAATCCAGGCCGGCTAAAGTTGCAAAAAAAGCAGTGGTGAAGAAAGAATCGAAATAAGGTGGATGTTGAAAACCCGAAAATGTAGAAACGGATTGCAGTACGTTTTTCCCCTACAAACAAATTAGTCCTCAAGGTGCAAGCCGTTCTATCTTCCAGCTTGCGTCTTGCTGCAAACTGTATTGAATCCGGTCATGAAGCCGATTAGGCCTTCCCTGCCAGAACTCGATGGTTACGGGTTTTACGCGGTACCCACCCCAATGCGCCGGCCGAGTTATTGGTTTTCCTTTCAGTTCCTTGCGCACATTTTCGTCTTTTTGTTCAAGCCAATTTCTATCCTCTATCACGCGGCTTTGTGGCGAAGCAATTGCACCAATACGGCTTCCCTCCGGCCGGCTGTTAAAATATTCATCACTAGTCTCCGCGCTGGTTTTTTCAACAAGGCCCGTTATCCTTACCTGTCTTTGTAATTCTTTCCAAAAGAAAACCAAACATGCCCTGGGGTTCTCTAGCAGTTGCATGCCTTTGAAGCTTTCATAATTTGTGTAGAATACGAACCCTTTTTCATCAAAGTCTTTAAGCAAAACAATTCTTGCCGATGGAACCCCGTCGCCGCTTGCTGTTGCAAGTGTCATTGCATTTAATTCCTCTATTTCTGACTGCAGTGCGTCCTGCCACCATTTATGAAATTGTTGAAACGGATCTTGCGAGATTTCCTGTTCTGAAAGTTTTTCTAATTTATATTCTTTGCGAATACTTGACTGTTGTTTCATGATGGATAAAATTACCAAACACGAAATTACCGAAAAACAAAAGGCCACCCGTGATGGGTAGCCCAAAAAAAATATTTATTGTCGCATTACGGTGTTCCTTCTTCGCTCCTGTAATCGGCTTTTGGTTGAGATGATTTTGAAAGCAACGCCTCCATTTCACTGATGCGCCGCAATTGGCTATCTAATTTTTTATGATGTTCTGACACCTGCTGCAAATCATTATTGAGTTCCTCCAGAAAAGAAACTTTCTTTTGAAACTGCATGCGCTGAAAATTTGCTTCGCGCAACTTGTCTTCTGTATCAGACAGAATACGGCTCAAGCGCTGATTTTCTTCCCACAAAGCTATTTGCTTTTGCCTGACCTCATCAAAATCTTTTGTGAGCTTGAAATAAGATGCATGCAATTGTTCATAGTCAGCGCTTTTCTGCGGATGTGCTAAATTGTTCTCCAGCTTTTGTAATTTCTCCTGCAGCACACTAAACTCACTATAGGCCTTGTTTAATCTATCGCCCATCTCATCGGAAATCCGCTGGTTTTGGCGCAGTTGATTCGTTTCGTTTTCTTTTTCACTCAGCGACTTTCTCAAGTCAGCCAGTTGCCCGCTAAGGCGTTCTTTTTCTCTTAACAAATCTGCGTATTTGTTTTCAGATTCCTTTAACAGCTCTATCTGCTCAAGCAACCGGTTCACTTTATTATTATGCTCAAGAAGATTTTCCTGGGCCGATCTTAGTTGTGATAAATAATCGGCTGATTCCGTGGAATGTTTTACCAGAACTGGTTCCAACGCAGGTTGCGACATTGACCTATCCTCCAGTTCTGCTATTTCTTTCCTTAATTCTTCCACTTCTATGCCCAATATCTGTTCATTCTCTCTTGTCTCTGCAAGGCGTTCGCGGAGCTGTTGCTGAGCCTTTTCCTGCATATCCATGTCATTGTAATACTTCAGCTTCCAATTATCATTTTCGCTGATGCTATCGGGCTCAGCAGGCTGATCAATATGAATTGTTTTTTTTGAATTCCAGAAAAAATGTATGCTGAATCCCAAGATCAGCGCCACGACGAGTGATATAATAACCTCTGGCAATCCTACGGTGAGCTGAAAGGCTAGTATGAGTAAAGAAATGTTCATAATGGTTCGGGGATAATTTTTTAACCAAATAAATAGATGGCTTTTGGGATAAAAAATCAAATGCAGCTTTCAAGGGATTTTGAATGGGGAAGGATATGAAAAAACCACCATGGTGGTGGTTTTTCAAGGCTCTAATTTACTAAGCTTTCTACAGATATGCAAGCGATTGCGAAAAATTATTTTAACTATTTGCTTTTAGTCCTTAACCAGGGTCCCCACCTTTGCGCCACTAACTACCTTGAGTAAATTACCTGGTTTATTCATATTAAATACGATTATAGGCAAGTGGTTTTCCATGCAAAGGGTAAATGCGGTCATGTCCATCACCCGCAGGTTTTTTGATATACATTCCTGAAACGAAATTGTATCAAATTTCATTGCCTGGCTGTCTTTTTCAGGGTCGGCAGTGTAAATACCATCTACCCTCGTGCCTTTTAAAATTACGTCTGCATTTATTTCTATAGCCCTTAAGGAACCAGCCGTATCGGTAGTAAAATAGGGGTTGCCGGTGCCAGCACCAAAAATCACTACCCTCCCCTTTTCAACATGTCTTATGGCACGGCGGCGTATATAAGGCTCGGCAATCTGCTCCATTTGAATAGCGCTTTGCAAGCGCGTGAAAACACCAATTTTTTCCAGCCCTGCCTGTAATGCCATGCCGTTGATCACTGTTGCAAGCATGCCCATATAGTCGCCATGCGCACGCTCGATGCCAGTCTCGGCCTCGTTCATGCCGCGGTAAATATTGCCTCCGCCAATGACAATAGCAACCTGTACCCCAATTTCGATTATACTTTTTATGTCTAATGCATATTGGGCAATAACCGCATTGTCAAAACCGAAATTCTTGTCTCCCATTAAAGCTTCGCCTGACAATTTTAAAAGGATGCGTTTGTATTTTGGTAGCATGGTAAATACAGCGGTTTTTTATTTTTTTTGTGGGCAATTGACTACTTTTCATTTTGTCGCACCCGCATATATAACGGTTGCCATATTTTGATCTGTGAGGTCCCAACAACCCACTTTACTCCAACTTCTATAAAAATTCACTATAAAATTGTTGTGCAAAGAAAAGATTTTTTCGCTAAAACTTCCCTCACATAAAAAAAGAGAGCTAGTTGCTCTCTTTTAGAAAATTTATTTTAACCTAATTGCACTCGCTTAAATTCTGTTATTTTAACTTCTGAGTCCACGCTCCGTAGATATTCACCCACCGTCTTACCTGGTTCTTTTACATAAGCCTGGGCCGTTAAGGTATTTTCTTTAAAAAACGCATTCAATTTTCCTGTGGCAATCTTATCAATCATTTCATCTGGTTTGCCTGCCATTTTTGGATCATTCTTTATCTGATCGGTGACAATGGCTCTTTCTCTTTCCACGACACTTACAGGAACTGAGTCGGGCGAAACAGCAACGGGGTTCATCGCTGCTATCTGCATAGCAACATCTCTTCCTGCATCTAATATCGATGCGCTATTTTTGCTGAGACCAACTAAAACACCCATCCTAAAAGCACCGTGAATATAGGCTGCCACAGCATTTGCGCTGACTTTTTCAAAACGCGACAGTTGTA
>DATMMJ010000356.1:0-2704 GCA_035569795.1 Puia sp.
CAAAAGCAGAGAACCATTTTTTTACTGCAATAAAGTGTGACCCTTTGTATCCGCATTCTTATTTTCATATTGCTGCACTCCTGATGGATATGGAAAGAACAGATGAACTGACCCGGCATCTCGAAAAATGCCTAAAGGTGCGCACCATTGATAAATCATGGGTATATGGCCGTTATGCCATGATGGAAGAGTTCAAATTAGATTATGATAAATCCATTTTTTATTTTGAAAAAGCAATTCTGGTAAGCCAGAGCGATGAAAAGATAAAAGATTTCAAGCAGGATATTGAGCGTTGCAGAATGAAAATGGAGATCAAGGAAAAGCACAAAGACTCAAGCTTTTAGATCAGGCCAAAGGATTTTCTTATTTTAGTCCAGCTTAAAATTTGCAATTTCTTCCCCGAAATCCGGATAATCAACAGCTCTATTTTCGTCCACAGCAAAATCTGTCATCCGCAGATCCTTTTTTAAGTATTACTTACTTTAATTTTGCTGCAGGCGTTTGGCTTGGCCAAATGTCGGATTATCTGAGTGCTTCAATCTAAGGTGGTCATTAAAATTAGGCATGAAAAAGGATAAAGTTATAGCGCTTATTTTAGTTGTTTGTGTACTCTCGGTCCTTTTTTATATTTCAAGAAGAAGAAATTCTAGTCTTGCTAAAAATCTAGCATATTCTCATGGAATTGTCAAAAAAATAGATTTTCATTATAAAGACCCAGGCATAAGATTCACATTTATTTTCCTATGTTCAAATGGCGAAAGTTTAGAGAATATTTCATTCCTAAATTGTAGGTTGTCCAAGATTGAAATTCTTCGTACTCTTTTTGCTAATAAAGAAATGCCTTTAATTATTGATTCTACAAATTGCGACGATTCATTTTTGCTGTTATCCAGTAAATTGGTAAAGCAATTTAGGGTTGAAAAAATGTTATCTAGATCAGATTTAATTCTTATAGAGTCAATTGATAGCGTATGCAGTAACTATTAATTAAGCCATGTAGACGTTAAAAGGCCTTCATTTGTGCAGAGGAGTTGTGCAACGAGCTAGAAGTATCCTGACCGGGAAAAGACACGTTCGCCAGGGTAATGGGTTTTTAGTATCTACTACGCTTTTAGTTTTTGTTTCACTTAGCTGGCAAAGGTATAGTGTAGTACTTACCCAGTGTCCTATAAAAAAAACAAGCACCCCGAGCGGGGTGCATTGTTACTCCTAACTGACCTATGAAAAATATTTATTTGAAAATGAGTGCAAATGCAAATGGTAACAGGAGCATTCGCAAATACTAAATTGGATAAAAAAAATAATACAGAAAAAAAAACGATTACGTTTAACCATGGGTTAACAATGGTTAATGATAGCTCATAATCAGAAAGAGGAATATGATACAAGGACTATTTAAGTATTCTCATCCTTACCATTTCAATGCGGGTCTCTGTCACGTTCAATATTTCGAATTCGTAATCTCCAATAATAATGTGTTCTTTTTGCTTGGGGATGGTTTCATGCTCGTTGATGATGAAACCGGATAAAGTCTCTGATTCTTTGTCGGGGAATTCGAGCCTGTATTTTTCGTTGAGATAATCAAGTTCTAAACGGCCGGAGAAAATAAATTCATCATGAGACAATCTCTTTTCTTCAAATTCTTCGGTATCGTATTCATCTTTTATTTCACCAAAAATCTCTTCCAGCAAATCTTCCATGGTAATAATGCCTGCGGTGCCACCAAATTCGTCCACCACCCAGGCAATGCTTTTTCTTTCGGTAGTGAATTTATTGATCAGGTCTGTTGCCCCCATGCTTTCCGGAACTGCAGGTATGGGGAGCAATATCGATTTAATAAAAGCCGGGTTTTTAAATAAATCCAACTGATGTATATAGCCTGCAACATGATCGAGATTACCATCGTATACGACCAGCTTGCTGAGCTTTGTGGAAACAAATTGTTTTCTTGCGTCTTCCACAGAGGAATTGACGTCAATGCCTTCGATTTCTTTGCGTGGCACCAGACACTCGCGCACTTTCACTTTTGGCAGCGATAAAGCTGCTTCAAAAAGATCCGTATTCAATTCCTGATTTTCTTCAGATCCCTCACCGGTTTGCTGATAAAACTGCTCAAAGCCGGAACTAGAAAATACTTCTACGTTTTCGTCCATGCGCACATTAAAAACATATTTCAGTACCCATTTTGAAATAGAGACTAAAATATTCACCATAGGACTGAACAACTCGTAAAAAAAATTTGCGGTCCGAGCAAAAAAGCCAAGGAGTGCATCACTTTTGGTGCGGAAAAGCGATTTGGGCAACACGCTTCCAAAAAACAAAATGAAAATGGTCGAAAGTATAGTCTCAAAAAAAAGTCGCATTGCATTCACATACCCACTTGGGATGTGTATTATGGTGATGAGCCAGTTCCAGAATGGCGAGAGCGTCTCTCCGACCATCAGACCGAATAAGACCAAGAAAATAGTAAAGCCAACCAGGACAGCACCAATGAACTGCGCAGGTTTCTCCATGAGATGGGACAGGATGATGCCCCTTTTTGTGCCTTGTTTCTTTTTTAGTTCAATGGATAATTTGTTGGCATTTATAAAAGCGATTTCGATGCCTGTAAAAAAGAAGATCATCAGCCAGGCAATGCCAATCCAGATAAAAGCGTACAAGTTGATCATAGAAAAGCAAATTTACTTCTAAAAACCTCAAATTC
>DATMMJ010000357.1:0-2593 GCA_035569795.1 Puia sp.
ACGCTTCAACAAAAGAACTGAGCAGACGGTTGCTGACATTCGGTGATACATTTGCGAAGCGCTCCCCCTGCCTAAGTGCATTGAGGCTTTTGTCAACCATCTGTGTGTTGAGATATAACTTGGAAAGCATATCGCATTGAATAGCATAATCGAACTTCTTTTTGAGATCCTTCGTGGTATCCACTTCTTTTTCGCGCAATTGAAGGCTCTTAATAAAATAATCCTGCGCTGTGCTGTAATAAGATTTTTGCTGATAATAACTGCCCAATGCATAGTAGCCATCTTCCAGAATGCTTTCATTTTTTGAAGTATCTACAATGGTTTGCAGGATGTTTTTACATTCTTCGACTTTGTCAGCCTGCTGTAATTGAAAATTGACGGGAATGAGCACCACGCAGGCTTTAGATATTTGCCTGACAAGATGCCCTTTCTGCGCCTCATGAAGGCTTTTATAAAAATAATATTGTGCGCTGTCGAATTTTACTTGGTAATAATTCCCAATGCCGATATAGAAAAAAAACTTTGAACGATTTTCTGCGTCATTATCTTTTATTAGTGTCAAACCTTTCAATCCCGCTTGTTGCAGCACGACAAAATTATTTGCCAGCCCACTGTTATTTAACCTGAGCAATTCGCAATAAGCAAGCCATGCATTGATTTTTTCTTTGTCGCTGCTTAATTTTGACAAATCAGGCTCCTGCGCTGTTGCCTTTAACGTAATTATAAGATTAGCAAACAAGCAAACAATGCACAGTAAGTATAAGTAAAGGTATTTTCTCATAAACATTAATTTAGTCAAAGCATGCTGCTTAGAACATTTTTATACAATTTTCCTACAGGCAATTCGTGTGCATTAATCAGGATTTTATTTCCTTTAACGGCGTTTATCTTATCGCGGTTCACAATATAGCTTCGATGGATGCGCACAAATTTTCCTGGTGAAAGTTTTTCATGCATACCGGTCAAAGTGCCTAATACAAGGTATTTTTTGTCTTGAGTAACAATGCGTGTATAATCTTTCATCGCTTCCAGATAAAGGATTTCGTGCAATAAAATCTTGTATTTATCATACCCTTGCTTGATGATGATGCTGCCAGACTCCTGCTCTTTGGTAAACGCGAAAGCGTTGGCCCGCAACTGAAAGAAATCCCGAAGGCGCAGGGCACATCTTTCGAAACGTTCGCTGTTAATGGGTTTCAGCAGGTAATCGAATGCTTCCATTTCATAGCTTTCAATGGCAAACTCAGGATGAGATGTAATGAATACCGGAGCTGGTATCTGCCCGGATAAGTTTCGTATCAATTCGATGCCGCTGATGCCTGGCATTTCAATATCCGCAAAAACTATATCCGGATGGAATTGAGAAATAAATTCAAAGGCTTCTAGTGCATTGCTGCAGCTTGCTGATTTATCAAGAAATGGAAACCTGGAAGCTTCAGCTTCAATACCAAGCCTGCTTATTTCATCATCATCCACAATAAGATATTTCAATGAGGCCATAGAAAATGGTTTGACGCGATTATCTTTAAACTGAAGGTTGGATAAATTTAGTATAAATATTGCCACAAATTGTAATGCTTTATATTGCAAGGCAATGAAATTTGTTTCTCATCTCAAAACAGCAACGCATATCCTTCAACAATACAGGGGCGATGAGCCTTTTGCGCATTTTATAAAAAAAAACTTCAGGCAGCATAAAAAATTTGGCTCCACAGACAGAAAAACCATCAGCCATTTATGCTATTCCTATTTTCGGCTTGGGCAGGCATTAAAGGAAGTATCCACAGAAGAAAAAATTTTAGCAGGCATTTTTTTATGCGATCATTTGACCAATAATTTGCTGGCGTATTTCAAACCCGAATGGAATGACAACATAGGTCTCCCATTAGCACAAAAATTATCCATTATCCATCATCATTTCTCAATTCTGGATATTTTTCCATGGCAGGGTGATTTGAGCACTGGGGTTGACTATCAAGAATTTTGTGAGTCATTTTTGATTCAACCCGATTTATTCTTACGATTACGTCCTGGTCATGAGGAAATAGTAATGAAGAAATTATTGAATGCGAATATTAAATTCCGGCTAATCGGCGATTCATGCATTTCGTTAAGCAATGCAACCAAGATTGATAAGGTCGTTCATGTTAATAAAGAAGCTGTGATACAGGACTACAGTTCTCAGCAAGTTGGAGATTTATTGCAAATGCCCAATGCAAACCTGAAACCACAAGGTTTTAACCCTGCTTCGTCCCTCAGTGTATGGGATTGTTGTGCAGCCAGCGGTGGCAAATCAATTTTGGCGAAAGACAGGTTAGGCAATATAAATCTAACGGTATCAGATATACGTGAATCTATTCTTATTAACTTAAAAAAACGTTTTGAAGAGGCAGGGATTAAAAAGTATGAATCCTTCACAACTGATTTGTCATCAGCGTTTGTACGTCGATCATCGGAAAAATTTGACCTTATCATTGCAGATGTGCCGTGCACCGGAAGTGGCACGTGGGGCAGGTCACCCGAAACGATAAGTTTTTTTGATAAAAAAGAAATTGAAACTTATGGCGCGCTCCAAAAGAAAATCATTACAAAT
>DATMMJ010000358.1:0-3770 GCA_035569795.1 Puia sp.
TCTCAGAGAACAAGGTGGAGTTCCCGAAAATGGCCAACCTTTTTCGGGAGAACGTGGACGAGTTACACCCGGCACATTTCGTTCGTGCATCCATGTCAATACCCATTTTTTTTGAATCGCATACGATCGATAATATTGACACGAGCAGCAGCAAAATAAAGCAAGCGTGGCTCGAGCATTTTGGCGATGATAATGAAATACCTGATATCGCAAGATTTATCGACGGTGGAATGTTGTCTAATTTCCCAATAAACATCTTCTACAACCCCAAAGTGGTTGAACCGCGGCTTCCTTCCTGGGGGATAGATCTGGATGACAGTGACCCAAAAGCAGGAAAACAAGAAAGCGACAAAGCGCCATGGAGCCTTGGCAGCTATCTCGGGCGCCTGTTCAACACAATCCGCTATTATTACGACAAAGATTTCCTGATAAAGAACAACGTATTCAAAAAAGGCATCGGCAAGATAATGCTGGCCGAATTTAACTGGCTAAATTTTTTTATTTCCGATCAAGACAAATTGAAAATGTTCATCCGGGGCGCTGAGGCAGCCCGAGATTTCCTGCTGACATTTGACTGGCCGCAATACCAAAAAGAGCGGACCCAGATGCAGATGACACTGAACGAAACGCACAAGCCGGAAGAAATTAAGGGAGTTTAGCTTTAGATAAAGCCAAATAGCAATCCACGCCAAAAATGAGCCTAAGCTCTCATAGGCAAACTTCGCTTTTTTTTACTTTGAAGCCCTGGATGATATAAATCCAAGTGTTATCTGTCAACATCTTCTATGAAACAAACAAGAGTTTTATATTTTTTTTGCATACTTTTCATGTCCTGCTCAAATAATGCAATCCGAAAAGAGGAGCGCAAAAAACTAATTTATGAAAGGCTCCAGTCATTACTCAGCGAAAAAGAATATTTCAAGCTAACCTCACAACTATTTTTTTATAAAGACAGTATTGATAAAGGACAGAGATTATTTTTTCAGTCATTTGTTGATAATGCTTTTAACCGGAATCGAGACGCAATAAAAGATATAGATATTCTTTTGTCAGATGCAAAAACTCCCGATTCCATTAAGTGCGATTTGGCTGCTCTTGCAAGTGATAGCTATTTCAAAACTTTCCAATATGAAAAGGATGCTCAGACTGACAGCTTACTGCTAAACCACTATCAAAGAACGCTTGACAGCGCTAAAATTTCAGACATCAAAAATCATCTTTTGCTATGCAGTGCTTTAAAATATATCGCTTCGCAAAAAACGGAAATTCCTGCAAGCACATCCTTAAAGTGGGCTAAAGACAAGATTGGTTTAATGGAAATCCCCATAAAATGCAGGAGGAAATCCTACAAGGCCATATTTGATACCAGAGCAAACATATCATCCATCACAAGAACGTATGCAGGTAGACTTGGATTAAAAATACTGGATGCTTCTTACACGGAGGGCAGTGGCATTACGGGTATAAGATTTAAAACAGGGCTGGGAATTGCTGACAGCCTGTATATTGGCAACATTTTAGTTAGGAATGCAGTTTTCCAGGTCATGCCCGATTCCATACTTTATATTGCTCCAGTTAAATTTTCGCTGGACATTATCATCGGCTTCCCCATCATTGAACAGCTTAACGAAATACATATTTTTAGTAACGGCAATATGACTATACCCCTTCATCCATCAAAAAGTGAATTGCATAACCTTGCGCTAGATCACCTGGACCCCGTCGTATCATTAAAAACAGATAACGATACATTATGTTTCCATTTTGATTCAGGAGCCACAAGCACAGAATTGTACTCCAGCTATTTCAATAAATACAAGTCAAAAATTATCCAATCAGGACAAAAAAAAATTAAGGAATTTGGAGGGGCTGGCGGCGCACAGAAAAAAGAAACGTACATATTGGGTGCTTTCCATGTATATCTTGGAAATAAAAAAGCGACGCTTTACAGTGTTGACGTACTCACACAAAAAATTTATGCTTCGGAAAAATATTATGGGAACCTGGGGCAAGATTTTATAAATAAATTCCATGAGGTAATACTGAATTTCGGAAGCATGTATATTGACGCGAAATAAGCCACCACAAGGTCTTCCAAAACTTTTAACTTCGTTAAAGGCAAACCCGCATGTAACATGAAAATAAATTTAGCCACTACCCTATTTCTTTTTCTTGCATCGGCTGTCAAGGGGCAGGCAGATACCATTAAAGACTCTACTTTTATCCCTAATTCGGCACCAGTCAATATCGCCTATTCGCCAACAGACCTGGTCACAAAAATCTCTATCTTCACAATTAATTTTGCAAATGGAAAACAGGGGATCGTGCTTGCATTTATGACAAAGGAAACGGAAAAAAGACCGGCGATCAGGATTGACAGCATCGTGCTAAGCGCCAAAGACTTTAAAACACTCCTGCTACAACACCCCTATAAAACTAACGTTATCAGCACTTTTGACGGTGGGTATATCATGACAGTAATACATTGGCTGAGCAAAACAGACATTGATTTCATAAAGGCAGAAACGATAACTAAGCTTGTGCTGACGGTTAATGAAAAACCGTTGGTGATTGATGTCAAAAAGAAATCGCAGCATGATATAAAAAAAATTGCCCATTCCATTCTATGAGCGGCTTTGTCGACAGCGTGTGAAATGACACGATCGGTTAGCATGCTGTTAAAACCCGGAGGATAGGCAAACAAAACATTTTATTTACGAATCGTTAATATGAAAAGGAACTTGTGCTTCATACTGTGCCAGTTTATCATTAACAGCCTTTTGTTTTCACAATCAGTAAATACAATCAAAGGAAAAGTTACAGACAATGCAAGCGGCTCGCCAATCCCAAACTGCAGCGTATTCATCAACAACAGTTCCAAAGGTACCATCACCGATGCCAAAGGTGAGTTTGTACTGAAAAACGTACCGGAAGGTAAATTCGATCTTGTAATATCAAGTATTGGTTATGAATCTTACGTATACGGATACCCGGGAGACCCGCAACCTGCTGAAGTGAAAATATCATTAAGACAAAAAGCAACAGCTTTATCTGTGGTGACGGTTGTTCCTTTCGTGCGTCACGGATGGCAAGTTTGGGGCAAAACCTTTATAGAAAATTTTATTGGTAAAACCGCTAATGCGAAAGAATGTATATTAAAAAATTATAAATCACTGCATTTCCGGTTTTCAAAAAAACAAAACCGCCTTACCGTGAGCTCAGACGAGCCGCTTATTATTGAAAATAAGGCATTGGGCTATACCATCAGGTATCAGTTGGAAGAATTCTATTGTGATTTCAGTACCCATATCACGTCCTATCTGGGTTATCCCTTCTTCCAGGAAATGAGAGCAAATAAGAGAAAGCAAGCGCAATGGGAACTACAAAGAAGACAGGCTTATTATGGCTCAATCATCCATTTCATGAAATGCCTGTATAATGACCAGTTGATGAAGAGTGGATACCAGATCGTAAAAATTATTAAAGTGGCAAATCTTGAAAAGCAGCGTGTAAAAGAACTATACAAGGCCATTGCGCCAGTGGCAGATACCTTTCAGGTGCTGCCAAACGGAGATTTAAAAAAGACCGAAAGCAAAGCAATTTTTTCTGCAGACTCGGTTGCTTATTACAATTCGGTACTAAGTCAGGCAGATTTTTTTGACAGGCATTCATCTCAAACAGCTGATAGTCTTCTATCAGTCAATGACAATGGTACAAAATCACTATTTTTTACAGGTAAGCTTTCTGTTATTTACAAAGATGAAAAAGGG
>DATMMJ010000359.1:0-3241 GCA_035569795.1 Puia sp.
GTCATTTTGATCGGTGCAAGAAAAATCCGTTCCGTTGCTTTACCAAGCCAGCTATCTTCCTGGGGCGGGATACCGACAATTGTTGCAGGATACACTGCATTGTTCCGGTAAGTAATGCATGTGATATGAAATCGGGGGTACCAGTCAGGCAAAGAATAATAACCAGTGTGGTCACCAAAGGGACCTTCCCATATCAATTCATCATGGGGATCAACATAACCTTCAATAACAAAATCAGCGTCACCCGGCACTTCAATTTCTGGTTGCGTGATGCACCTCACCAGCTCCACTTTTTTCTTTCTAAGAAACCCTGCGAGCATGTATTCATCCACATTTTCGGGAAGCGGTGCCGTGGCGCTGTATGCATAAACCGGGTCTCCGCCCAGAGCCACAGCAACGGGCATTTTGATGCCCAACTTCTTGTATTCATTAAAATGTTTTGCACTTACTTTATGCTTGTGCCAGTGCATTCCCGTGAGCCTTGGGCCAAAAACTTGCATGCGGTACATACCCACGTTACGTAAATGGGTATTTGGGTCTTTTGTATGTATAATGGGCAGCGTTACAAATGGGCCTCCATCTTTCGGCCAGCAGGTGATCACGGGAAGTCTACAGATGTCTGGAGGTTGCATGATGTTTTGTTGACACTCCCCTCTCCCATTTTTCACTTTAGGCATCCAACTTGCAAACTGAGATAATTTTGGGAGCAGTCTTAGTTTATCAAGAATTCCTTGGCTAGGGGCGGCCAATGACTTAAAAAGACTTTCAATTTCTTTTGCAACATCATCTAAATGGTTAACACCAAGGGCCATGCACATGCGACGAGCACTTCCATATGCGTTCATCAGCACAGCAAAATCATAGCCCGTGTTTTCGAACAGCAACGCCTTGCCCCCACCCGTGCTTTTGCTCATGCGGTCCGTAATCTCAGCCATTTCCAAAGCAGGATCCACAAATGTTCTTATGCGAAGTAATTCTCCTGATGATTCTAATGTACTGATAAAGTGCTGCAGGTTGCGATATGCCATCTCATTTGTTTCAACTGCAAAAATAAAACAGAACCGCGATCTAAAGGTCATTTATCTCTCTCGTTGGACCAGATAGTTAGGAGATGGATGAAAAAACCAAAATTTCTTGATAGGCGAGTCAAATGCCCGCAAACAAAATATTTACCCTGGGGTGTGGTGAAAAGATGTGAGAGGAGTATGGGAACAATGGAGTCAGGTTAGGCTCCTGGATATCCATGATGCGGTCAGAGCAGGCTCAAATGACCTTCCTAGGGCAATCAATAATGCCCTTTCGATTAATAATTCTATTTTTCATGCTGTTTACTGCAATGCTCACTCTGATTCCCGAAAAATAGTACCAGTCTTTACGTTTCGCGTTACCACGCATTATTCCACTAGCGGGGTAGTTTGGATTGCCTCCTTTCACTTCATCGCCCCTATAAGCCATTTCCACCGCTTCAGGCCCTTTGGCATTCAGCAAAATTGTTTTATCAACATAGCTTGTGCTCACATCATCCAGATAATCTGTGAACAACTTCCGGAAGCCGGCTTCATAGGCAATCGTAACGTTATTGGTTATGCGTAATTTGATGCCTGCCCCAAAAGGGATTGCAAATTGGGTCAGGTTGTAAGGCTTGCGGTTCGGATATTGAGCCAAGCCCTCACCTTCCGTGCTCAATGGCCTGAGGTAAACTTTCCGGCCTAGCGTGTCATAGGCAAAAGGGTTGAAATGATAGATGGCTATGCCTCCAAAAACATAAGGAGTGAATCTTTTATCAGAGATATCAAAAAGATTGTACTCGCCCATTAGGTTCCATTCAAAAATAGTTGATTGAAAACTCAGATTTCTTGTCTGGAGATCAGGCTTGCCGAATTTATCGGAAGCACCTACATGGCCGTAGTTGAATCCGCTTAGGGCTGAAAGATGGCCCGTGAAATCGTATTGCAGCCCGGCTCCAAAAGCTCCATAAGCTTGGTCGGTTGTGAACATCTTGCTCTGCAGATCTCCTGAATAGTTAGAGATGCCACCAAATAAATTTACATGCCATTGGGCATGTAGCATGCAAGGCAATAGTAAAACCAGAGCAAGGATTTTTTTCATGTCGTAGTAAATTGTTAAGCAAAATAACAGATATGGATAACAAGATGCCTTGCAAAGGATTCGGATAGAAGGGAAAATAGAAAATATTCTCTTGGAATACAACCCTTAACGCAAAAATTGACCCAACTATTTGTTAAGGGATTTGTAAAAATAATGTTTTGAGGGAAATCCGATTAAAAAAAATAGAAGGTCTTCAAGTGAAAACCTTCTGGAAAAAAAAGTTAATAATATGTGGAAGCTTACTGCCTGTAAACCAGATTCTTTTGAGTCACCATGTCATCTTCTACTTTCACTGCTTCGTCCAGATAAATATCGGTGCTTAGATTCTTCAGCCATTGGTCAAATCGTTTTTGTTTTTCTTTATCGCCAATGTATTTATCTGCATCCTGAGGCAAACCGATCACGTTCATTTGCTTGGGAAGCTTGTTGAGGGTTTCGATTTGCTTTTGAGTAGCTTTAATTTGCTTTTGCTCTTGGGTGTATTTTTCCAGGCTTAACTGATATGTTTTGTCATTCTGTTTTTCAAGCCATTCTGCATCGCTGCGTATCAGATTGAAAGTCGAATTATTCTTCATCCGCTCATTGCTTTCTCCTTTTATTACCGACAGATCATAGGAATATTTCCAGGGCGTGAAGTCTGCTTTTTGTATCTCATCCCAGGGCAAGGCATCCGGGTTATCTTTTTCCCGCACTTTGTAATATTCTAAAAGATCAGGCAACACAATATCCGAAGATACTCCGCGCAATTGTGTCGAGCCTCCGTTGATCCGATAGAATTTTTGAAGCGTTAGCTTTACAGAACCCAGCTCACCATTGGCATCCATAAAACCAGTGGATTTATCCAACCCGATATTGCGCTGAACTGTTCCTTTTCCGTAGGTGGATGTGCTGCCTATTATTACGCCGCGTTTATAATCCTGTATTGCCGCAGCAAAAATCTCAGAAGCAGAAGCGCTGTATTCATTGACCATCACTTCAAGTGGACCATCATATAAAACAGATTTGTCATGATCGCTCAGCACTTGCGTCTTATTGTCGCGATCCTTAACTTGCACAACTGGCCCTTGTGGGATGAATAGACCTACCATCTGGACCACATCATATAATGAGCCACCGCCGTTGTTGCGCAGAT
>DATMMJ010000360.1:0-6109 GCA_035569795.1 Puia sp.
CGGTTTCTCGCATAGTCCTGATATATGCCAGCTCCTAGTGGGTTGGTAATGAGGCCAAATGTTGCACTGCTCTTGTCAAAATCGCGTTCACCAAAAAGGTAATCGCCAATTATATCATGCGCTTCATTTTCTTTGTCTTCAAAGCGTGAGATCATCCATTTTATCCGGAGGTTCTTTTTAAATTGCTCAGTAAAGGAGACGCCAATCATGTTTGTTTGGTAAGTATCTTTTTCTTCGCCCTGAAAACTAATATCTAGTCCAAGATTTTTTGTAAAAAAAGGAGAAAAAACGGAAGACGTCAATTGGGCGGATTGGGGGACTAAATTAAATTTCGTTTGTGAAAGTGTACCCATCAGTTCAATTAGGTTTTTGTCATTGAGCTCGTAAGTCAGTATCGCCTGAACATCTGATGAAGAAGGGCTATAAGTGCCTTGAGTTTCCTGGCTGCTTAACAGGCTTTTATTGCTTCGGTTGCGCAGGCCAATGGAATAAGTGAATCTATTTTTCACGGCAGCGCCTTCCAGATGCAGACCTTGTTCAAGTAAACCGGTGTAAACCGAGCCGCCAAAGCCACGAGGTCTTTTATATTGGATGTCAAGAACAGAAGACATCTTGTCGCCATACCTTGCCTGGAACCCGCCATTGTAAAAGCTCACATTCTTTGTCATTTCAGGATTGATAAAGCTCAGTCCTTCCTGTTGGGCATTGTTGACAAGATATGGACGAAATACTTCAAAATCGTTCACGTAAATCAGGTTCTCATCATAATTCCCACCGCGAACTGAATATTGCGACGTCAATTCATTGTTAGAGCCTACAAAAATCTTTATCAAACTTTCAATGCCGCCAATCGGAGCGGGGATGTTGATTGCATCCTTTGGGTTTATCTTAATGAGCCCAGCTTCTTGCCTGCTCTTTTGATCCCGGACCAATATTTCGGCCAATTGCTGGGTACTTTTTTCCAGCCTTACGATAACCTGCTCCTGTTCATTTTCAATCAGCAAAAAATTCCTTTGCTCGGTCTTGTATCCTGCATAAGAAAACACTAGCCCAAAGGCCTTTTCGACGGGCACTTTCATGCGAAATGTACCTGAATCGGAGGTACTAAGCCCGGTTTGTCTGCCTAAAATGATCACCGACACCTTAGCCAACGGGGTTTCATTTTCATCAAACACCTTGCCTGAAATATAGGCTGCCTTTTTTTGCCCTAGGGAAAGCTGACAAAATGATAAAGCAATAAGCAGGAAAAAAGGAAGAGCTATTCTCAATGATTTTTTTTTACAAGAGCCGAAATTAAAAGATTTGGCAGCAAACAAAAAACGCAATAACACCGAAATTATGTTTATTTGCCTACAATTAATTTTGACAGACTCTATCACTGATTGCAACTTTATGCGAAAACTACCGCTTGCGTGTTTTGTTTGTCTGATTTCATTGTTTGGTTGCAGGCAGAAAAAAATCGGCCCTCCTGTTCCGAGTTCAAATATTCACTCTGACTCTATAAAGAAAGACCTGGATACAGCGTTGATCTCATTAATCTCACTGCCGGGAGTGCCATTGAATGAGGCTATTTGCCAACTTTGGAAAATGGATGACGCCGGGCAGAAACATTGGAATGAATTGTTCTGGGATTCAACTCTCAATAAAAGAAAATTCCCGGAGCTGGCGTTATACAAAGATTTCAGCGCAACAGAAAATGCACGTTGCACAGTGCGGTTTGGCAAATGGAAGATCGATAAAAAGCGCCGGTTACTACTGTTAAGCTTTACTGATGAAACCAGTACATCTTACTTAATAGAAAAATTATCACTGAAGAAAATGATTGTGGTACTGAAGATGGGAGACGATGAGGTCACGATCAGTTTCTCCTCTGATGGTCTTTCGCGAAAACAATTTACTGACGATCCCTTTTATCCCGCAAACAATCAATGGCGGATCAAACCTAAATTTTCTGAGACTGATCAACAGATACTTGAGCGTATGAAGCAATGCGTTCATTTTTATTCTTTATTTTTTCAGGATAACCATCAGCGCCAGGAGTCCGATATTTCCTTTTCCGGCTTGCCGAATTGCTTCGCATGGTATAACGGAGGCATTGGCCTGATTGATAAGCTTGATCTTGACAAAAAATGGATGGATTGTTTCTATTCAGAAAAGGAAGCTTTTAGAGGATACGAAATGCTAAAGGCGTTAATAGAAAGAGATGAACTCAAGTGGCCTGAAAATCCGACCAGTTGGATAAACCAAACACATGAGATTTTAGACCAGATACATGATAAGCTGAGATTTTAAAGGAGTTTAAAAATATTTTCAAATCAATATAATTCGGGGCAAGATTTGGAACGCCTTGGGCATTTTGAAAACAACTTAAATGACCCAATTCACTCAAGGCTACTGCTGTATTCTCCCAATCAATAAAAAGATTGGGAAATAAAAAGATTTTTTTTGTCCATCTTCCCATTTCAATTTTATTTTATCAGTAATCTCGTCCACCGGGTTATAGCCATTTGCCCTAATAAAGTGCTGTACGCTCGACCAGGTATTGAAATAGCCGAGCAATTCTTCCGCGTCCCATTGCACATCAATTCTAAATTCCCTCGAAGGCAAGCTATTGAAGCCGAAAGGGAGGGTCGCATATTTCTCGTCAACATATCTTCTTTCAGCATCCCAATACTTCCCCACCACATCAATATAGAAGTGTTGCACCAGCTCTTGAATTTTTTCATCCAGGGCAATAGCAAGGCCGTAGCCCCACACTGCAATTACGCAATTGTTCCTCGCCACTCTTTTTACCTCTTTTAAAAACGCATCAAACTGAAACCAGTGATAGGCCTGTGCCACGGTGATCAGATCAAAGCTGTTATCAGGAAATAGTGTTTTTTCCGCCTCGCAGAGACAGTAAATGATTTTAGGATGGGGAGGTGCTTCTGCAATTTGCTTTTCGCTGATGTCCGTTGCGAAAACTTTCTCAAAATAATCTGCATATAGCAATGCCGCCTGGCCGTTGCCCGTGGCGCAATCCCAGGCAGTTCGTTTACCCTTGACGAAAGAAAGTACATAATCAATAAGTGCTGCAGGATAGGAGGGTCGGTACTTTGCGTACAAGGCGGCCTGACCGGAAAATAAATCTTTAGCCATATTGTGTTTGCTAAAATCCCCTCAACTGTTCGATCACATTTTTAGGATCCCCAGATTTAAAAATCGTGTTGCCTGCCACAAGCACGTCCGCTCCTGAATGCATGATGGCTGCAGCATTATCTAGTGTAACGCCACCGTCAATTTCAAGCTGCACATGCAGGCCTCTGTCATGGATCATTTTTTTCAATTCACGAATCTTCTCGCATGTATGATTAATGAATTTCTGTCCCCCAAAACCAGGGTTTACACTCATCACGCATATTTCGTCAATGTCCTCCAATATTTCGCTCAAGGAGCTGGGAGGAGTATGTGGGTTAATGGCTACTCCAACTTTCATACCCAGTGATTTTATCTGCTGGATGTTGCTGTGCAGGTTTCTGCATGTTTCCAAATGCACAATCAGAATATCAGCACCCGCCTTTCTAAAGGCTTCCGTGAGTTTCTCAGGCTCTTCAATCATAAGATGTACTTCGCAGGGTTTTTGCGCAATGGATCTTATGTGCTCTATCACCGGAATGCCAAAACTGATATTCGGCACAAACCGTCCATCCATCACATCAAGATGAAAACGGTCTGCACTGCTTTCATTCACCATTTTGCATTCATCTTCCAACCTTAGAAAATTCGATGCTAATAAAGAAGCTGCCACCAGTGCCATGAAAAATTAATTTGAATGAAAAAAATAAACGCAATATACAAATGCTGCTGCAGTATTTTTTAATTAACCCAATTATAAAAAAATGACGCCGCCGCTGTGCACGCTGGTAGAGCTTTATTGTCTGATCTGTTTCTCCTGGTTTCCTCTCCCGACAGACGAAAACTGACGCTATTACCAATAAGCTTTATATTGCAACAATTTTCTAACAAATCTGGTCAATTTTTTCTTTTATCTTCATACCGTATGAAAAATACATTTTTAGCAATCAGCTTGCTTTTTGCCACAAATATTTTAATAGCACAGGGGCTCACCGGTTCCTGGTATGGCAAAGCGGAAGTTGATATGCCTGGAAATCACAACAATTATCTCACTGAGCTGATCATAAAACAAAAAGGGGATGAGGTGGAGGGGATTTTTGCTTATTATTTTAAAGATGTTTACCAAAGCTTCTATGTACACGGCAGCTACAATGCAAAAACCAAACAGGTAACCATTTCAAACATTCCGGTCATTTATTACAATACCAACTCAACTGTTTATAGCATTGAATGCATCACCGATTTTGTGGGCACATTATTTATTTCATCGGTAAAAAAAGCAATCAACGGATACTTCTTTCGTGATGAGAAGTACAAATATACATGCCCTGACCTGCGCGTAAATTATACACTTGATTTAGATGAAAACCAGGACAGTGTTTTGAAAAACAGTTTTACAGGAAAAAAATTCTGGAAGCCGCAACCCGATGATTATGTAGTGAGTACAACCGAGTCAAGAAAAGAAGTTATCCTTGCCGATACTGCGCGGACAATAACCCAGATATCTATCGCGGGCCCGCAATTAATTGCAAAAAATGCAAATCCATTGATGGGGGACCCAGATATAAAAAAAATTACAGAATCATTTATAAAGCGTAAGCCCATCTTTAATAAAGATTTATGGATTGAATCAGATTCTATAGAAGCTACTTTTTATGATAACGGCGATATCGATGGCGACAGCATTTCTGTTTTCCTCAATAACAAATTGGTATTATCTCACCAGGGGCTAACAGCAAAAGCCATCAATATTTTTATGCAACTCGACACCACCAAAGACGTGAATGAAATCAGTATGTTCGCTGAAAACCTCGGTACCATTCCGCCAAACACAGCACTGATGATCATTTCAGACGGCAAGAACCGTTATGAAGTATACATGAGTAGCAGCCTCACTCAAAATTCAACCGTGCGATTAATAAAAAAGAAGAAATAAGGGCTCAAATAAAAATCATTGAAGTGGAAGCTACAAAATAAGTGGATTTAGTTTCAAGCAATCACTGATAAATAAAGGCCATATTAAATCTTCCCTTGCGGTGAACCCTGGCTAATATTTTGTTCCAAATTTTTTTGGGGGATATATAGAAAACCAACGCAGTTTCGTTATCATAGAATCAAGAATTATTTATTTGCAAGTTATGATACAGATTTCGAAAATTTTAGTGGCTATTTGTATCCTTTTTTTTGTTTTTTTTGCATGCCGCAAAGCAGGCGCGCCAATTGCCCAGCGTAGTTATTACATGGGGTTTCAAAACTCAGCCCCTCGCACGGATTTTAATTTGTATATACAATCACTCACATTGTGGTCACAGCGCGCAGACGCAGCCATCATCAGCACCGAGGTGCCGTGGGATTCCCTGTTCAATGGCGAGAGCGCGGAAAATTATGTGACTGCAAATTATAAGGCTTTAAAGGATTATTACCGTTCCAAAAATTTTAAGTTATGGGTTTATGTTGATCCGGAAAATGGACTGGACCGCACCTCAGATGCAGTTTCACTTTCAGCTCTTGGCAAAAGTATTGCCCATCCAGACGCACAACAGATTTACCAACGTTTTGTTCTGGTAATGGATAGCTTGCTACTGCCCGACCATTTGGGTGTGGCTCTTGAAACAAACCTAATCCGTGGCGCCGCCCCCGATTCTATTTATCAGGGAATAAAGAAAGCCGTAAATGCCGTTGCACTCGACATTAGGAATATTGACAAGAAAGTAAAATTGAGCATTAGCGTGCAAGTGGACTATGCCTGGGGGAAACTGGGCGGCAGCACATACCTTGGTGCTTCGCAGGACTTATCCGACTTTCCTTTTATTGACGAACTCGGATTGTCCTCTTATCCTTATTTTGCTTTCAGTAACCCTCTGGATATCCCGACAGATTATTATTCCAGAATTACAGAAAATAAAAACCTTCCTGTTTTTGTATCAGAAGGCGGATGGACATCACAGGCCATAACTGGATTTAATGGACAGCCGATTAACAGCAATCCCCAAAC
>DATMMJ010000361.1:0-6484 GCA_035569795.1 Puia sp.
AATCATTTGCTACTTGCTGCAAGAATAAACCATTTGATGTTCCGAAATTGGCATTGATCAGGTTACCATTGGCCGGAACGCTGTCTGAAAATAAATACAGGTTAGCACTAATTATAGTTGCACTAGATTGGATAGTGCTCAAATCAAATTTAATTAACCCTCGGATATTAAATGGAGTCCCTAGGTTTGTCCACGCCTCAACAGGTAGTTCTATACTAGGCCCTGATGCATCTGCCCCATTCCAAAGAATAAGATTCATTTCGCTTGGATTGTTCGTAGGCTGTAATACCAAACTATCAATATTGGATGGCATCACCTTGATGGAAACTGTGTCAACCCCGGTTAATCCTGAACTATCCACGACCATAAATTGAAACAGATACGTCCCGGTTATCAAACCGCGGACAACGGTTGCAGGAGAGCTCTCGCTGGCGATCACCGGTACATTTGGCCCAGAAACTTCGCTCCACAAGTATCCTACGATTGTGCTCTTGGTGGGTTTTCCAGTTCCACTCAGTGTAACTGAATCATCCGGCAATTGTACAGTTTGGGAATTTCCAGCAACAGCCACTGGCGGGGTCAAAACAAAAGTGTTTGTCTTTTGACAACCCGCAAAAACTAACAGGATAAATGCAGCTGAATTAAAGTAAAGAATAGATTTAATCGATTTCATAATTGGTGGTTCGTGATTATTCTTTAAATGTAAATCAAAATTGGCGACTGACGAAATCAGTAAGGCAAAATTCATGCTTCACTTAAAAGGACCCTTATTTGCAATAACACAAATTATAGTATGTTTGTCCAAATAATTATTTAGCATGTTCAGAAGGTTAAATAGCTTCTCCAAAGATATCCTAATTTACAGCAGGCTTTTCTACTTAATATACCCTTTCCGTAAATTTCTACAGTTTCTATACAATTTTTCAATCTTGACAGTTTGGGCAAATTCAAATAGAAGAAAAATTGAGTACAACGATTTTTTTAGGGTAACCAGAAAATATACAGACCGGATTAAGGGATTCGAAAAAGTATTGGAAAATTTTGCACTCCAAAAAGATAACCCCATTGTTTACCTTGAATTTGGTGTTGCAGGAGGAACTTCTTTTCAATGGTGGCAAACAAACTCCTTGCATGCCGAATCGAGTTTTTTCGGATTTGACACCTTCGAAGGGTTGCCTGAAAACTGGGGCTTTTTTTACAAAAAAAGCGATATGAGCTATGCAATGACTGAACAGCAAGACCCCCGTTCCAAATTCATAAAAGGCTTATTTCAGGAGACGCTTTTACCATTTATTGATCAAAACTTGTCACTGATGAAATCCGCGAGAAGAAAGATTATTCACCTTGATGCAGATCTTTTTACAGCAACCTTATTTGTATTGACGCAATTATTCCCCTACTTAAAAAAAGGAGATATCCTTATTTTTGATGAATTCAGTGTTGCGAACCATGAATTCTTTGCCTTTGATTTATTTCAAAAGTCATTTTATATCAAATTGAAGCCCCTCGCGGCCATCAATAACTTCTATCAATTGACATTCGTCGTTGATTAATAAATTTGATTTTGTTCTGGCTCTTCTTTTGTAATTGTAATTCACATAGATTTCTGGAAACCATTTGCAAAATCTTACTCGGCTTAATAACTTGTGCCAGCTGTGAGAGAGAATCGTAAACGGAATGTGTTGGGAGTGTCTGGGTTCTTTATCATCTAATGGACCGAGTTGCAAGATAGAGAAAGACGGGTTTATGATGAATGAACGTGGTTAGTAGCTCCAGAAGCAGATTGACTAACTCACAATGCCGAGCTACCACACCTCTGCGCCATGTTCCAAATTAGTTACAACCCCTTGCGCGATGCCTTGGATTAATTAAACCAAACCGCATAACCTTGTCTTCGCAGGTCCCATGCAAGCTTCTCCTCCATTATCAGTGCTTCCTGTCTGTTCATTTGTTTCGTGTTGATATGGTCGTACAGGCTTGGACGCAGATAACGGCCATATTTCTGAACGATGTTAGCCGATAACTTGTGACCTTTTTTGTTTACATACCCTGTCTTGTGCTGCTTCAATCGCTCTTGTGGTGACTTACTGGTCATCCCCACATAGAGACATTCAAGCACTCCATTAAATTGTGGGTTAGCGGCCCGGAACTTAGTGTTCTCGGTAAACACCCGCTTTGATAGCTCTATTACGTAAACCTTGTAGATTAATGCAGGCACGAGCTGTTGAATTTTTTACTTCATGCAAAATAAACCTGGTTGGCTTAGGTTTCAACACAATTTTTGAATTATCTATAGTTTATGCTTCTCGTTGTTTGTTCGACAATTGCAAAAGTCAATTGGAATTCCGGCAATGGCTAAAGAGATCGCTTGTGAAAGGGACTTTACCTAAAACAAATGCAGGTTGCTGCTTACTGTTTCATAAACTGGCTTTGTTCAATGATAGTACCGGTAATTAGTTGAATGATATAGAAACCCGCGGGTAAGGAACTTACCGGAACGAAAATAGTATTTGCTCCTTCGTTCAGGGAAACGGTATTTGAAACGAGTTTTTTTCCTGCCTGATCATAGATGCAGTACAATCCTTTCTGTTTTTTATCCAAAGAAACAGCAACTGTCAATTCCTCTTTTGCAGGATTGGGATAGATTGCGAAATGTGTTGCTGAGCTGTTGTTGGTCACCATTACTATACTGGAATAAGTAAATCTGTCATCCAGATCTGCCAGCTTTAGCCTGTAATAACTGATGCCATCCAGCGGGTTATTGTCGATAAAGCTATAACTATGCTGGATAGAAGAAATCCCCTATGACGCTAACTGCACAACCAGAGTAAAGTTACTTCCATTGCTGATGCGTTCAATATTAAAATGAGCGCTGTTTTCTTCAGAAGCTGTATTCCAGTTGCAAAGAACACCGGAATTGGAGGTAGGTGAGCTTTGCAGTTTTACTGTGAATGAAGTTAATTGTATGGGTAGCGTTATATTGATGTTGAAAGTTGCAAACCTGCTGCGTGGTTCCCCACCTATTGTTGAAAAACTGCCTCCTATAGGAGTTTTTGGTTAGATTAGATGGAGTGGCGTAAATTTAATTATAAGCGGGATAGAATTGCCGCAATAAAATAGTCAACTCTCTCAATTAATGACTGCGAATAATATATTAGGATTACCGGAATGGAGTAGGTACACGCATTTTTTCAAAAGAAAAGAAATTGGGGCAAGGACAATCTTACTTAGAGAAGGGGAAGTTTCAAAAAAAGCATTCTATATTGAGAAAGGTTGCATCCGGCTTTGGTTCAACAACAATGGCAAGGATGTTACTTTTCAATTCTTCTTTGAGGGACAGGGTGTTTCTTCAACAGAAAGCTTCCGGGGAAACCAGCCAAGCTCTTTCAACATTGAGAGCATCGAGCCTTGCATAATTCATGTCATAAGCAAAAAGGATTTTCAGGCAATCCTCAATAGCTCAACTGAAATTAAAAAACAAATAGAAGAACAGACATTCCTCAGGCTTATCTTCTATCAAAAACTATTTCTTTCCCGTATCAAGGACAATCCACAGAAAAGATATGAGGAATTGATACATGAAAATCCCAAAATACTTCAAAGGATTCCCCAGCTTTACATCGCTTCATATCTTGGAATCACATCTGTTTCACTGAGCCGCATAAGAAGGCGTGTTCAAGGCATTTATTAACAATTGTTATTGGTGATGCCCTATACTTCGGCTGACATTTGTGCTTTAAACATAAATTCCAGCAAATGAGAGCTGTTATAGTATTTAATCATCCCTACGACGGGAGTTTTTGTAATGCCGTGCTTTGTTCTGTAACAAAAGGACTGCAGAAAGGCAACCATAGTTTAGATCTGATACATCTTGACAAAGAGGGCTTTAATCCGGCGATGACAATCGAAGACCTTCAGGCATTTGTAGATAGGACACCAGTAGACCCCAAAGTGATAGAATACAAAGAACGACTGGAAAATGCCGATCATCTAATTTTTATTTTTCCTATTTGGTGGGAATTGATGCCCGCGATGACAAAGGGTTTTATAGATAAAGTGATTTTCCCGGGGGTAGCTTATGACTATAAGCCTAATGGCTTTATGGTAAAAAGGTTCAAGAACATAAAGAGCATAACGCTGATAACGACAATGAATACCCCAGGTTTTTTTTATTGGCTGATATTCGGCAATGCGGTAAAGAAAGCACTGTTTACAGGAACTTTTTGGAAGCTAGGCTACAGAAACCGAAAATGGATAAGCCTGAATATGGTAAAATTTGTATCAGATGACATAAGAAAAAAATGGTTATTAAAAATTGAACAAAGATTTGCAGGATTAAAATAAAGCAAAAAATTTGTGGAAGTCCCAAGTGGATAAAAAATCATAATCGATTAAATCGGTTGAACAGTTTTCAGGAATTCAACAAATTAATGGGCTGCTCCCAGAATTGTGTAAATAAATATATTTATCAGTACTGACGGTAGAACTTGAATAATATTCATTTCGAACAGGTAATGTTCCGCTAATAAACGGATTGTTTAATAAATTGAAAACAATTTATATCATTTATCACCCTCAACCGCTAAAAGTACTTGGTGCCAATTATTTATTAAGAAGCACCATAATGGTCCCATCATCATAATTGCCGACTAAGATATCATTTTTTCCATCGCCGTTCATATCATGAATGCTGATACCATCGGGGCGATTTCCCACAGCAATGGTTTTAGTTTCAACGACTGTGGTGTTTCCCATGTAGAAAATACTTATACTCTTATCATTGTAGTTGGTTACCGCAATATCATTAATGCCATCACCATTTAAATCTCCAATAGCAACGCGGCTCGGGCTTTTGCCTGTTTTAAATGGTGATCCGGCTAATGATGAAAATTTCCCCGTACCATCCCCAAGCAAAATCCAAAGACCATCCTTTCCATTACTCTCGGCAGTTATTGTAGGCGAATTAGCAATTGCAAGATCCAGGTTGCCATCTCCGTTTACATCGCCGATCGCAACGCCAAACGGCGCATTTCCGCAAGCAAAAGGTGAACCTTCTGCTTCATGAAATTTTCCATTTCCCTCACCTAACAACACCGTAGCGTTATTCCCTTCCAGGTTTGTAGTAACGATATCAGGTTTCCCATCTTTATTAAAATCTCCGGTTCTCAATCTTTGGTATGGTCGATCGCCTACTTTATAAAATGTTTCATTATTGAAATTCATTTTTCCATCCCCGAATATGATCAGCACACTATTTACACCCCAGCTATCGGTTGCCAAATCGAGATTACCGTCTCCGTTAAAATCAGCAATTGCAATACCGTGAGTATGCGGCTTTGAATGAACTATGAAAGGAGATTGCGCAGCCTGCTGAAATTGTCCTTTCCCATTGCCCAATAAAACAGTCAGCATGCTGGTTTCTGTATTTGCAATTCCTAAATCTAAATTTCTGTCTTTATTAAAATCAGCAATTGCAATATCGTTTGGATTACGGTTTGCAAAAAAAGGAGAGCCCGTAGCTTTTGTAAAATTTCCTTTGCCATCTCCTAAAAGAATTGTTATGGAACTATCTTCTGCATTAGCAACAGCTATGTCGGAAAAACCATCATTATTAAAGTCAGCTACTTCAATACTGCCTGCTCCCTTTCCAACATTAATTGTTTTGATATCGAACCCTGAATTATTTTCTTTATGCGAACTTGAACAACTAAAAACAATAATGCCTGCAATAATTGCCGGGAAAGCAAAATATTTTATCAGCAATTTCTTCATCAGGCTTTTATTTTGTTTGTTATGAAGTTACTTATAATTAAGAAATCTTCCTTGCTGATGTTACATTGTCCCGCCCTGCTTTTGCAAATACTTTTGTTGTGCATTCGTGTTCCTTCTTCACTCATTTTTTAATTCTTTATCTTCGTCTGGAATGTAAGCCAATCAGCATTGTGGCTGAATTTAGGAGAAACGTGTAGAAAAGAGCAGAAGATATTGGAGACCAGCTCATCCGCGCCTCGAATTTTATGAGAAATGATTTTACGAATATTGTTGAATTATGAGGACTGCGGAGCAACTTTGCCGCGTTATTGAATATTATTTGTTTGCTGTTTATTAGCGATGTCCCTGATGATCCTGTAAGCAGAGGCCAATATAAAAATGCCACCAAGTACTACTACAATGGATGAACCTGCAGGAAAATCATAATGGAAAGAAAAGTTCAGCCCAAAGAACCCCCCCAAAATACTGATGAGCATTGCGATCACTAAAACAGCCGTCTTATTCTTGGTAAGCATAATAGCCGACACAGCCGGAATGATAAGATAAGAAAAAACAGGGATTACCCCATTGACCCTAACAGCAAAAACTATCGCTAAACCAATGGAAATATAGAACAAGAAATTCCAAAAATTAAATATGCCTATTAGATGGTTCACTCCATTTTCAAACGATTGGGTCAAAGAGAGGAATTTCCGGAAAAAAATCAATTGGA
>DATMMJ010000362.1:0-2628 GCA_035569795.1 Puia sp.
CACCATAAGATTGTGCAGCAGCCAGACCTGCAGCGTCTGCAAATTCCGAAGTGCCGATCCAGGCGCCGCCTACACCTGTTGAAAGGTGAAGTGTGCGTGAAACCAGGGGCAATGCGAAAATGAGAATGATGGCCCAAAATACGACGAGGCTTATGGCAATCGGCGGATGTTCCTTCTTCGCTCGCACTGCGCCAGCAACTGCAATCGACGCTGAAACGCCACAGACAGCGCCACCCGCTCCCAATACTGCAGCCAGTCGCTGGTCAAGACCGAGCTTTCTTGCAGTAAAGAAGATGACTAAAAAAGTTATTATGGAAACAATGGAAGCCTGCAAAATAGCTACCGGTCCGGCCCATATGATTAAAGTAAAAGGTAACGTGGCTCCCAGAAGGACGATACCCAGTTTAATATAAAATTCAACACGGAATCCTGCATCGAGCCAGCGGGGTAATCCGATTACATTTGAAATGATCAGTCCGAGAATGAGCGCCACCAGCGGCGGTTCCAGATTATAGCGGCTGGCCTGATCCCAGTTGCCTGCGAAGTAGATGATTGTCGAAAGAATAAAAAGAAAAATAAAAGAGGGAATAAATTTTTTGGGTTTTTGCCCGATAAAAGAAATTACGATGGTGAAGAGAATTAAGAAAGCACCGAGTAAAGCGAAGTACCGAATGGCGTTCGTTGATAATTGCGTAGCAAGCTGTGATAGGGTAGACCATTTGGCCGGTGCTACTGCAATCCAGGAAATGCTGGAGCCGGTAAGATAAAAGACATAGGACAGAATAACAATGCTCAGGCCAAGCCAAACCGCCCACCAGTCTTCCTTCGACCAGAATTCCTGCCAGCCGGAAGGTTTATTTATTCCTGCTGTTTCAGTCTTATTTGTAGTCATATTAGTTGTTAGTTTTTGGGCCTGGGTTTAATCAAAAATGAAAATAAGCTGATTAATTTAATCTACCAAATTGATAGACTTTCAAATATAGAGAAGTGATTGGCACTAAATATGCTGCATAAGTATGTGCCGAAAATATTTTGCACTCTTATTTTTCCAATCTGGAAAACTGATCTTCTTCCACTGAACCACTATTCAAACTCAATAAGAAAAATTTACTAACAGTTTTCTTCTATATTGCTTTAGTATTTAGTCTGATTAAGTGCGGAGTTAGTCCGGTAAACACCGCACTTACTCCGCACTAAATGAGTCTAAATAAAGAATGATTCCCGTAGGAGGTGGTTCAAATTTTGATTTTTTATAGAAGTAATATAATGGGGTGGAATATACCTCGTGAGGACAATATCAAGGTAAAGAATTATGGTGTTGATGCTCTTTTGTCTTCCCAATCAATAATGAGTTGTCGCTTGGCAAATAGCCACTTATTATTACGATGAGTATAAGTATCATAATAATGAATGCCCATGATCAGAAGCATTCGTTTTCCATCTTCAAAAAAAAACTGATGAGCGAGACAATAGGCTGTACCGGTTGCACTATCACCGGTGAATTTGATAGTGTTCTGCCCATTAAAGTGAAATGTCATGTTATATTGTTTCAGACCTTTAAAAGCTTCTTCTAATTCTTTGCGTCCTTTCAATATGGCTATAGGCTTACTTGTATCAGGCTCTCCCCGATAAATTTCCATTAATCCATTTTCTGCATATAGAGCCGCCTGCTTTTGAGCTTCACGCCTGTCAGCGTAATATCCATAATTGTCAATCAATTCACGAATAGCAATACGATCGGCAGTTTCGTTTGTATTTAATTTTTTTAAGGAATCATTCATAGTCTGTGCTTGTACAGAAACCCCAATTAGGATAAGTATGGATAAAATTATTTTTTTCATATAATGAATGTTAATTTTACGAACTACGTATTTTAAAGTCGCTATAAATAAAAAGTAAAGATATATTTTTCATTGTGCTGTTTTTTTTGATTTTAGCTAAAGCCAGTAAATTCTCAAATCCGTTCATAGATTTGCTCCTTGTTTAATTGTAAAAAATGTATCATACACTTTTGAGTTACATTGAAAAACATTCTACGACAGCATTGACTGTTAGTGATATTGAACTTATCCAAAGCAAGTTCACTCTTAAAAAATTACGCAAAAGGCAATATTTTCTGAAAGAAGGAGATATATGCAAATCCATTGCATTTATTGTGAAGGGCGCCATGCGGCAGTACAGCGTTGATGACCACGGTGCGGAGCATATTATCCAGTTAACAATTGAAAATTGGTGGGCTCTTGACGGTGAAAGCTTTATGACACTTGAACCTTCCCGGTACTATATTGATGCATGGGAGGACACAATCGTTCTGATACTGAAGAAAACGGACTATTACAATCATTTAATCAACATACCTGCGATGGTGGAAATGATGACATCTACAAAAGAAAGATCTGCGCATGCTAACCAAAAAAGATTACACAGTCTACTTAACGATACAGCCGAAAAACGGTATTTTAACTTGCTTAATTCTTACCCTGAGCTTATCCAACGGTTTCCCCAGTATCTCATAGCCTCATATCTTGGTGTCGCGAAAGAAACACTCAGCAGATTTAAAAGTTATTCTGTCAAAAAATAAAATAACTATCCGTTAATAAACTTTTCTATTCTTGTCATGGCATCTTT
>DATMMJ010000363.1:0-2587 GCA_035569795.1 Puia sp.
CTTTTGTCGAATTATAAAGCCATGTCTGGAGAATTGAAATAGGGAAACAACCAAGAAAAACGAAAAGAAAAAATATAATAGTCTTGTCTCCATAAGGGTTAATGGCAAAGTAAATTGGCAAGTGCCATAAACCCCAAATGAATCCAATGATCAAACTTGCTTGCAAAGGGCTAAATCGTTTCAGCATTCGTGGAAGTAAATACCCTCTCCAACCAATTTCTTCCCAAAAAGGGCTAAAGAATAGGAATATTAGCATAAAAAAAAATAATGAGTAAGCCGGTTCTAGCTGAATCTTTTGCCTGGTAATCAAAAGAAACATTAACAAAGAAAACCCGCTAACCAAGGAGCCGATCACTAAAACAAATGCATACCACTTAAAAGACACTTTCCACTTCAATAGTTGTTTAAGCAAAAGTTTTAGACTATTAGTTCCCTCAAAAATTGCTGTAAGTAGTATAGCTACTATCCCGGGAGTTAGGGTAGAAACTGTTTGCAGACTTTTTGGTATTTTGAAATTTGCTAAACCATGAGTTGAAAAAGCGGCAGGGATTTCAATGGCCCAGGTGATCAAGTATGTAATTATTATAAACAGAAAAACTCCGCCTTTTTTCATTATCTATATTTTAAAGTTTTTATTCCAAGCGATCATGGTCGAGTCCTTATAACTTTCAACGACTCGGTTTTGGTACGAGAGAAGATTATAATTTATTGCATGGCAACCTAATATAAGTAAATGTTTGTCAAATCCAATGTTAATTGGTTCGAACAGCGGCTACACAAGTCTACATACGATTGATTTGAAAATATCTGAAAGTATTAAGTTTGACCCAAAATCGCTGTAATCCAGCGTTGGCAATCAATCGCATTTTTTTTCTATATATTTGAATTCGGCTGATAATTTGATTTAAGCTACATTTATTGTCCCTACCTCTTGTAACAAACTCTCCCGGCCCTTTTAATTATTAATCATTTAAAGCAAAATCAATGAAACAATCAAGATTTTCAGGCTTGCTTTTTTATTCCATGGTATTCTTACTAGCCTCCTGCGGCGGAAACGAAAGTGAAAAGAAAGCCAGCACCGACTCCACCGCTGTTGACACCAGCGCGGCCGTGGTTACTCCGAAAATAACAACTATTACCACGCCGCAAAATATGATGGTGGTAACCCACAAAGTGTCAAATTATGCAAAGTGGAAAACCTCCTATGATGAACATGATTCTATTCGGTTGGCGAATGGCATTCACAGCTATGTTATTGGCCGCGGTTTGAAGGATTCAAATATGGTATTGGTAGCTGTGAAAGTAGATGATACTACCAAGGCAAAAGCATTTACCAAAGATCCCGGATTGAAAAAAGCGATGCAAAAGGGAGGCGTGATGGGCATGCCGACTTTTACCCTTACCACGATGACCTTCGAGGACACCGCTACGATTTCTTCAGATCTCCGGTCCAGAACAACGTTCACGGTTAAAGACTGGGGCGCCTGGCAAAAAGCATTTGAAGATGCTAAGCAGGAAAGATTGGATAATGGCATAGCCGTCAGGGCTTATGGCCATAATTCCGATAATGATAAAAAGGTCGTGCTAGTTACGGCCATCATGGATACTGCCAAAGCCTTTGCTTATTATAAATCAGATATGCTGAAAAAAAGAAGAGCCGAAAGTGGTGTGATAGGTGAACCAGAACGTTTTCTATACCGGGTGGTGCAGCGGTATTAATATAAATAGAGATAAACAGTTATTAAATTCTGCTGGTTTGGCCTTTCAAGGGCTTAGGAAAAGGCATATACCCAGCAGGATTTCTTAATTCATTACTATATCATTTATATGACCCTCATTGCAATATTTTTCCCATTTCTTTCATTTTTCCTTCGAGGGAAAATATTAACCGGAATTATTTGTTTGATTTTACAGATCACAATTATTGGTTGGGTTCCCGCAGCGATATGGGCAGTCATCTCGTTACAGAATTCCAGGGCAGACAGACGTACTAATGAAATTATAAAGGCAATGAAAAGTAAATAATACAATTTGATATTTTCGAAATACAAAATTCGTTCCATATGACTTTAGTTTAACTTTCTTTTCAACCACTATTTCATTTCAATCACTTCCGCATCCTCCCACCCCTGGGGAACGGCATCGTTAGGAAGCGTGTTGGGATAAACCATCTGACAACTTCCCTGCTCAATATAGAACGTCGCGGAAACTTCCAGCCAATAGGTTTGAATGAATTCGGGTTTGATGAGTATTTTTTTGGAATATGATGCCGACGCTGAAAAAAGTCCAAGGGCAATATTGTTGGAGTCGGCCAGATTGTAAATATTCCCGATCAATGACGCAGGCAGCGGATCGAGAGTGCTTCCCGTCCGGTTGATTTGTGCCTGGTATTGTTCCCAGAACTGGTAGGCCTGCAGGCTGAGCGAATATTGATTTATCTGGATATAATGATAACCATACCAATATATCGGAGAATAGAATACCGGGCGACCGATGATTTCTTTACCGTCAGTAAACTGATCAGAAAATATATTGATCTGATCATTTACCACTAGCTGATCACAGAATGCAGAACAGGTACACACAT
>DATMMJ010000364.1:0-2961 GCA_035569795.1 Puia sp.
CGATTTTGCAGAAGACTAAAAGTCAGCCATCTCAGTAGCGCCGGGAAAAAAAGTTCGCTTCATGGACTTTATGTTCACAGATTTGGTTGCGCATCTTTGTCATGCGTTTTTAGTCGCATCTTCCAATGGCCAGTGAAAGCAAAGCTGATAGCCATCGGGATCACTCAGCTCCAATGCTTTCCAGCCATATTTGGTTATAAAAGGTTTACGCAGATCAACCCCTTTTGTGCAAAGTTGTAAGTATGTTAGATCCAGATCTGGACAGCCGAAGTACAAAGCTGTGTCAGCGTGACCAGCTTCCCGGCTCCTGTCTCGCACGGAAGGCCGCTCCTGTCTTTCATAAGCTGTATTCAACATCAATTCCGTATCATTAAGCCTTAGTAAGACCCAATCCACATCATCACTGTTTCCGGATGATTGGATAATTCCAAAACCGAGAATATCACGGTAAAATTTCAATGCAGTGGGCATGTCAAAAACCTGCAGTAGAGTGCAAGTGCCTTGGAGATTTATTGCCATAGTATTTTTGTTTATTTCTTTTCACTGGTAAGCCAGATCACATGCTGCTCAGATTTATGATCTTGCCCGATAATGTTGTGATATAATTCAGGTCGCCTCGCTTTTGTATAGCGGTATCCTCCGGCCAGCGTAAGTTTTTCTGCAGTGATTACAGCAGTAACCATATCATCCCCCAATGTGCGGCATTCAGCGACGATATCTCCAAAGGGGTCAATAATCATGGAACATCCATTTTTTAACTGATCATCATCCATGCCTATTGCGTTTGAGAAAACTACATAAATGCCGTTGTCATACGCTCTTGATGGCAACCATTTCATGAGCCATCCCCTGCCTTTCATCCCGTCAAATTCCAATCGCAATGAAGTTGGGTCAGCTTCCCGATTCTCCCAAAGCTTTGGATCCACAAAACCTGCACCAGGCCGGGTTGAAGGGGTGCACATGGTCACATGAGGCATAAAAATAATATCCGCTCCCAGAAGCGCTGTTGCACGCACGTTTTCAACAATATTGTTATCGTAGCAAATTAAAATTCCACATTTCCATCCATAGAGATCGAACACGCAATAACTGTTTCCAGCAGTGAGGAAAGGGTTTATGAAAGGATGCAGCTTTCGGTGTTTTGCAAGTAGTCCGCTTTTGTCAACACAAACATAGGCTTTGAACAAACGGTCAGTTTCATCTTTCTCAAAAAGCCCGGCTAGAATGGCAATGTTATATTTGTATGCTATTGTTGTAAGTTTCGCAATGCTTTCTCCATCAGGAATAAATTCTGCCAGATCAATCATTTGTTCTTTGGAAAGCAGCCTGGCAAATGAGTAGCCTGTGATCGAGCATTCATGAAAAGCGATTGCGTGGGCACCTTCCTCCGAAGCTTTTTGCGATAGCCGTTCAATGACAGAAAGATTGTAGGATTTATCACCGCTCCTGCTTTCAAATTGTGCTGTGGAGATTTTCATTTTTTCCATTGTAGGTGTGAGGCAAGATCCTCCGATTTTAGTTTGGCCGAGGCTGGCACGAAAAGGTACGGTGCCCGCTGCAAAACAAAACAAATTTATCGATAAAAGTTAGTTCTTTGTTTTGTTAGAGGATTTTTATTGGTAGCACTGCAACCGAGGAGTAAGTATATATATTTGTTTCCAAAAAGGCTAGTCAGCGCTTTTCATTTCGCAATTCCTGGAAATATTCGAGTGGATTTGTGGGCAGATAAATTCTCTTTAAAATAGCAGGTTCTCTAAGACCGAAAACAAGGACGTCCATGAAAGATGTTACAATACCCAAAGCCATTATTTTGACAGATGGCATGCTACATGAGGCGGAGGCCAAGACAGCACATGGTCTGATCCGTGGGACAGATCGTTATGAAATTGTTGCATTGATTGACAGCATCCACGCAGGCAAGGATGCAGGAGTGGTACTGGATGGCATTCATCGCAATATCCCTGTATTTGCAGATATAGGAGGAGCGATTGCTGCCATTAATGGTATCAGCTATTGCGTCATTGGTATTGCAACTGTGGGGGGTATACTTCCAAAACATTTTATACCAATCATAGAATCCTGTATCAGAAAAAATATTTCCGTGGTCAATGGACTGCATGATTTTTTATCCAACATCCCGGTATTGGTTGAATTAGCGAAACAGCATCACGTTGAATTGATTGACATAAGAAAACCAAAACAGAGGAAAGATCTTCATTTCTGGAATGCAAGTATTTTTTCTGTTGAAGTGCCTGTTATTGCAGTGATTGGCACGGATTGCGCAACTGGCAAAAGGACTACCTGCAGGATGACAAAACAGGCATGCACTGATGTGGGTATCAATGCACAAATGATCTATACCGGGCAAACCGGCTGGCTGCAGGGAGGGAAATATGGTTTCATTTTTGATTCTACGCTGAATGATTTCATATCGGGTGAACTGGAACATGCCATTGTATCTTGCTGGAAAGAAACGAAAGCAGATGTAATTTTGATTGAAGGGCAGTCTGCACTGCGCAACCCAAGCGGGCCCTGCGGCTCTGAATTGCTGGTATCAGGAAATGCAAGACATGTGATACTGGTGCATGCGCCAAAAAGAAAATATTATGACCATTTGAAAGAATGGGGAGCGATCCATTCGCTTGCGTCTGAAATTGAACTTATAAAACTCTACGGATCAAAAGTGATAACGGTGGCCTTGAATACGGAGCATTGCACGGAACAGGAAGCGTTTGATTTTCAGAGAAAATACGAAGCTGAATTACAATTGCCCGTTTTGTTGCCGTTGCGGGGAGGTGTAGAAAAGATAATTCCGGTCATCCAAACGCTCATTAATTATTCATCATGAAGATACGTTCAGTAAAAGCATGGCTGGAGCAATTGCCTTTGACGAGACCATACAGCATTGCATATAAAACAATTTATGAAACCGAAATTGTCTTTTTTGAAATTACATTGGAA
>DATMMJ010000365.1:0-8305 GCA_035569795.1 Puia sp.
CATCACAAGTGAAAAGAAAAATGAACAATTAGGTATTACCGAAATCACTTTTTCCAACGGAGCAAAAGCAATTTTAAAACCAACAGATTTTAAAAATGATGAGATTGTAATGACCTCATTTCATAAGGGCGGCATTGGCAAATATGCTGCAGAAGATAAATACAGTGCTAACTTTGCCTCAACGATCGTACAGCAGATGGGTGTTGGTGATTTTTCTCCCACTGACCTTCAAAAATTTCTTTCCGGCAAGACCGTTTCCGTGTCTTCAGGTATTTCAAACCTTAGCGCAGGCATCAGTGGCAAAAGCAGCGTAAAAGATTTGGAGACCATGCTGCAGCTCACCTATCTGTACGCAACTTCCGCCCGCAAAGATGAGCCGTTGTTCAATGGATGGAAAGACAAACAAAAAGCGCAGATGAAGTTTGCGCTTGCGGACCCGCAAACTGCTTTCATTGATACGTTCTATCAGGTACTCTACCAAAAAAACCCCCTTGCACCCGTTGTGTTGCCAAAGCCTGATGACTTTGATAAAATAGACCTGGAACGATCTTTAAGCATTTATAAAGAGCAATTTGGCGACGCCAGTGATTTTAATTTTATTCTTGTTGGCAGCTTTGATGCGGAGAAATTAAAACCATTGCTGGCAACCTACATCGGCGGGCTGCCATCTGCTAGCAAACCTGCCGGGTACATTGACAATGGTGTGCGCCGGGTGAAAGGAGATATCGATTTTACATTTAAGAAAGGAACGGAGCCAAAAAGCCTGATAATAAAAATTTATTCAGGTGAAATTCCTTACACGGATGAGCTGGCACTCAAAGCGGAAGCGCTGAAAGAAGTGCTCAACATAAAAATAATTGAAGACCTGCGCGAAAAGCTCAGTGCAATTTATGGAGGCGGAATTTTTGGCGGCCTTAATAAATTGCCATACAACAATTATTCTCTTGTGCTGCAGCTTCCCTGCGGTCCGGAAAACGTGGAAAAGCTGGTGCAAGCAGCCAGTGCAGAAATTGACAGTGTAAAGCAATTTGGAATTAAGCAATCTTATCTGGATAAAGTCAAAAAGACCTGGATTGAGCAATATAAGGTACAGGTAAAGGAGAATAGCTATTGGAGCAGCAAATTACTGGGCATCTTTTTTCAGGGCGATGACGCAGGTCGAATTTTCGAATACGAAAAATTGGTCAATGCATTAACAACAGATGACTTGAAGGCCACAGCCAATCAGCTGTTTGATGGTAAAAATGTTTTGCAGGGAATTTTACTTCCGGAAAAATAATTACTATTAGATGTCAATTTAAAATACAAATCCCCCGGGATAGAAATATTACAAGTTTCTTTTTAAAGCTCGTGGTTCCAACCTGAATTTACTCTATATAAATTTTCATTGCCGTAGTTTCCACTAAGGTTTTTGGTAATAGCCAAACCAGGATCGCGCCAAGTTTATTAATAAATCCGGTTATCACTTCCGCTTTGCCAGCAAACATACCTTCCACTGCAATCCGTGCTACTGCCTGGGGTGACATATTTACTTTGTTTGCTGTCTTTAATCCTTTTTCTCCTATTTGAGCACGCAAAACAAAATCAGTATCGGTTGCGCCAGGCGCTGCGCACGTGACCGAAACACTCGTTTTTTTCATTTCCTGCCGCAAGCCGCGGCTGAAGCGCATTACAAATGCCTTGGTGCCTGCATAAACGCTCAAATAAGGCACAGCCTGATAAGCGGCTGAGCTAGCAATGTTTAAGATATACGCTTTTTGTTGTTGCTTTAGTGCAGGTAAAAAAAGCTGGCACAATTGAACGGGCACGATCATGTTAACACACATCATATTGGTATTGTCATCAAGGGAATATTTTTCAAATAGGCCACTGAGCCCATAGCCGGCATTGTTTACTAGTATTTCAATGGAATAATTTTTTTGCTGACACCAGTCGTACACCTCCTGGGCTGCATTTACTTTGGACAGATCTACTGCCAGCCAATCAACTTGCACTTTGTATTTTCCTGCAAAATCTCTTGCAATGGCCTCCAATAGGTCCCCAGACCTTGCAACTAGTAATACATTAAATTTTCTCTGCGCCAATTCTGCCGCAATGGACTTGCCGATGCCTTTGCTGGCGCCTGTGATCAAAGCGTATCCCATGGTGAAATGATAAATAGATGTTTAAAAAGAAAGAGGCCAACAACTCGGTTGGCCTGCTTTAAAAATATATTTACACAGTGTTGTCTTTAGGGAGATTAACTAATTCTGAACTTTCGAAGCGAAACGGTGATAGAAAGGTGTTTTACTTTTCTCATGCTTTGGCATGTATTTGCCTGTGATGATTGGCACGTACATTACCCGTCTCCTGCTTTTTTCCCCATAATGAGGTGACTGCTGAGCCCGGTGCCATAAGCGCCCATCATGAACTGTAAGGTCTCCGGCATTCAGATCAAAACCAATCTCCCGGCGGTCAGGGTTATTGTCTATAAAATATTTTTTGCCAAAGAGCAATTTCATCATATTCTGCTTATGAGTGCCTGGCAATATTCTTAAGCCCCCATTCTCAAAAGGGCAATCGTCAAGATGAATACCAACATTGAGCATGGGAAGAATGCGTTGGCCAAGGAAAAGGTCACGAGGGCTGTCGGTATGCCATCCCATTTGAGTGAAAGCGCTGTCAGGCATGCGAACATAATTGTTCAATATCAACCCGTCCTTTTCGTTTTCTGCAATGCGCCCTTCATATGGATACAAAAAACCAATGAGCGCTTTCAATCTCGGATCCTGCAACAATTCATGAAAAAGTTCGCTCTGCAGGGACAAAAAACACATGCGCTGGATCATCCTGTTTCCCTTGTCATCCTTGCCAAATTTAAGCGGTATACCATTGATTTTGTCGCGGCCTTCATCGAGCAGTTTTTTTTCAATGATGTTCAATTCATTAATATATGTGCGCACTGTGTCGGAAGAGATAAATTTCCTGAAAACGATGGCTCCTGTTTCATCAAACAATGCAAGTTGCTCCGGTGTCAGGGTTTCTTCTAAAGTAAAGTCAGGGAAAACGATTTTTTTCATAATGTTAGCATTTGCGTTCAGGTAAAATCAAAAATTGACCCCTGAATGTAGAGCCTTTAGTTAAGGGAAATGAATTTAAGTTTAACAAATTATGATTTTTATATTAATCTGCAAAAGTAATAAAATTAGGTTTTAGATGTTAATTTGTATTTTATATCGGTTAAACCTAGTAGTTATTAATAGTATCCCCGCTGTGTATCCACAAATTAGAACATTTTTTGCTACTGTTTTTTTTACCTTATTGTTATTTTGTTTTTCTGGTGTTAATGGACAGGCTGATACAGTTAGCAAACCTTACAACGTATTATTGCTCCCAGTAATTGCCCGGTCAATAGAAACAAACTGGTCGTTTGGTTCGGCAGCCTCACTGACGTTTCACCCCAGACTGCGGGAGAAAAATTTACGCACATCAAATTTACAGGCTTTGGCCCTGTATTCGCTACACAAACAATTTGTAGTTGCGGTGAATGGTTCTATTTATTTCCCTGCAGAAAAGTTTATTATAAACCAGCAGTTGTCCTATAGTTACTACCCTGATAAATTCTGGGGGATCGGAGGATCAGCACCGGATAGTAATGAAGAACACTACAGCTACAAGCAGTACTACATTTTTCTGCACCCGCAGGTAAATTTGGGAAATAGAATTTATTTAGGCTTATTGTATGAGTTTCAGCGTTTGTTTGATGTGCACTATACTGCGGGCGGACTCTTCGATCAGCAAGATGTTGTTGGAAGGTACGGATACCACGTTTCTGGCCTTGGTTTAAGTTTCACATACGACACGCGTAACAATGCTTTTTCTGCGGACCAGGGCATGATGCTGCAATTTTATTTTAACCACTTTGCAAATTATTTTGGGTCTGATTTTCAATACACCAATTTTGTTCTGGACGCAAGAAAATTTATCAAAACCTATAAAGAGCAAGTGGTTGCCATGCAGGCTTATGGATTTTTTAATGCAGGAGAAGTGCCTCTCAGAAGCCTTGCCTTATTGGGTGGATCAGGTAAAATGCGTGGGTATTATGAAGGCCGCTATCGCGACAAGAACCTGATAGTTTTCCAGACCGAGTACCGCATTCCAATATACTGGCGTATAGGCACTGTTCTTTTTGGAGACTTTGGAAATGTGGCAAGCAAACTGAGCGGTTTTGATTTTCAATCTCTGAAATATTCATACGGCGGCGGAATCCGTATTGCACTAAATCAATCTGAAAAACTAAACCTGCGGTTGGATTATGGCATTGCCCCAGGTTCTTCAAATGGCTTTTATCTGCAGTTGGGCGAGGCGTTTTGAGATCGCGTCTCCCTTATATCAGTATAGAGTTTTTTTTCTAGTAAAAGCAAAGGATAGTTTCATCACCTTTTAATTTATTGCATGCGTCTCCATTTACGCTAATGTGATGATTGCCGGTTACTATTGTCCTTTGAGCTAATAGCTATAATCGTAAATCATTTTTTTTGAGAACATGTAACAGAAATAAGCAAATAACGGTGCTGCCACCACATCGATGCTGTAATGAACATGCTGGATTAATAGCAAAGAACTCACGATCAAAGCACCAATTAAACCAACGGTTTTGTCAGATTTTTTTTTGAGACAATAAAAAATAAGAAATACGCTCGATGCGTGTCCAGAATAAAACAAATCTTTAGTTACAAAAGAATGCCCATAAAAAAAATTGCTCACCGGATCAGCAAGCTCGATCAATCCTTTAGGGGCATTTAATGCCACCATGCTAATTGTTGCAATGCGCAAGATGCATAATAATACATAAGCCCAAAGAAAAACTATAAAAATATCCGGTGACTGGGCCATTCTTATAAAAATCAAAATAGTGACGACCCAGATGCTTATAAAAATAAATAAAGAAACGTTATGCGGGGGCAGTAAAGCAAGCACCCAGTCGTTAAGCACCGTGCCATTTCTTTTTTCAATTGCCTGGAAGAAAAATGGCAAAAAGATAAATACAGCGATAAGGGTAATGACGCCGGAAATAGTTTGCCTTCGAAAAGGTCTGGATTGCCAGGCAAGTTGCCATTTTTCCCTGTATATTAATTTGTTCAGTTGAGTCATTACAGATTTTAGAATCTGCAAATTTGAATTGCAGAACGCCAAAGTAAGAGACGAAGTTATATTGGAAAAATCTTAAAATAGAAACAATTAAGCGCTGGAGGAGAAATAAGACACGGCAACTGCGAAGTAGGCAATTCTCAAGGCGGTGACCCATATGGTTTCAATCGCAATTGCATTTCTTCTCAAGTGTGTGTTAAGATATTACTATCACCAAATAGATATCAACATACTGGCTGAATAATCAGACCTGGAGGACCGCCAACTTAATAATGCCATCTCACAAATGCCTCCATTGCCGCAAATTTAGTAAGTCCCAACTCCGCGTATAGGCTGGCCGTGTTGGCGTTGCGGTCTTCAGCTCTTTGCCAGAATTCACGGCTATCCGTACCCTGAAACGGAACCATGTCTTTTTGCGATTGATGAATAAAAATGCCATAGCGTTTTTTCATCACCTGATCAGGGCTCATGGGGATAGCCATTTCAATCTCACTGATGTCCCATTCCTGCCATGCCCCTTTGTAGAGCCACACCCAGCAGTCTTTTACCCAATCTTCCTGGGCATCTTTTAAACGGCGCAGAGATTCAAACACAATATCAAGACACACTTTGTGCGTACCATGCGGGTCGGCGAGGTCGCCGGCACAATATACCTGCTGCGGTTTTAACTTACCCAGCAGTTCAACCGTGTTGCTTATATCTTCTTCACTCATCGGTCTTTTCTCAATAGTACCGGTTTCATAAAATGGCAAATTTTGAAAATGGATATTCTCCTCTTTAATGCCAACATAATGGCAGGTTGCTTTTGCTTCGCACCTTCTTATCAACCCTTTTATGTTTCGAATATCCTGGGTATCCATTTCACTGTCTTTTTTGGTTTTTAAGAAGCCCGTGGCATCATGCAATATCTCGGAAGATTTCTTGTTATCAATGCCTGTTAATTTTTCAAAACCGACCGCAAAATCCAAAAACCGGGTTACAAACTCATCCGTTACTGCGATGTTTCCCGAAGTTTGATATGCAACATGCACATCATGCCCCTGATCGTGGAGGCGCATAAACGTGCCGCCCATCGAAATGATATCATCATCCGGATGTGGTGAAAAAATCAGTGACCGCTTTGGATAGGGTTCTGATCTCTCCACACTGTTATTGTTTGGTTTGCCACCAGGCCAGCCTGTGATGCTGTCTCGCATCATGTAAAAAACCTGCAGGTTGATTTCGTAAGGATCACCTTTCTCAACCAATAGATCGCTAAGGCCATTGTCATTATAATCTCCACTGGTAAGGCTCAAAATGGGCTTTCCTAATTTGAGTGCCATGTTGGTTACAGCTTTGCGTATGATTTGCGGCGTCCATTCGCAATCCCCGGTGAGCCAGGGCGATTTAAACCTGGTGAGTTCAGACGCAGCCATTTCATCGGTGACAAAAACGCAATCGTTGTGTTGTTGCAAAAGGGAAGCGGGTATCTGTTCCGTCATGTGGCCTTCCACTGCCTTTTGGATAACGGGCGCTTTTATTTGCCCCCATGCCATAAGGATTATTCTCTTTGCTTTCAGAATCGTACTGATACCCATGGTGATGGCGATCCGCGGCACCTTTGATATATTTTGAAATTCATGAGAATTGGCAATCCGCGTGGAATTATCCAAAGGGACTAATCTGGTAACTGAGAATAAACTGGAGCCGGGTTCATTAAATCCAATATGGCCATTATTGCCAATTCCTAAGACTTGCAGATCAATGCCTCCGACGCTTTCGATCAAGCCTTCATATTCTGAGCAGTATTTTTTTATTTTTTCTTTTTCCCATTCACCATTTGGGATATGGCAGTTTTTTTGGTCAATATCAACTTTATCAAACAATTGCTGTTTCATAAAGCGTTTATAGCTTTGCAGCGCGTCATTAGCTATAGGATAATATTCATCCAGATTAAACGCGACAACATTCTTAAAACTTAAGCCTTCTTCCCTGTGGAGGCGCACCAGTTCTGCATACAAAGTTTTTGGTGAGGAACCGGTTGCAAGGCCAAGCACGCAGTTTTCACCACTAGATTGTTTTTCTTTTATGAGATCAGCAATTTGCCTGGCAATGAAAATAGAGCCTTCTGTCAGGGTGCTGAATTTTTTTACAGGTATTTTTTCAAACGAATCCACCATACTCATAAGCTAACATTTTTTTTTGTAATTATATTAGTTGAAAAGTTACTCAGCAATAGCTTTGGGTAGTTGTGCATGTAAAATTGATATTTATTAAAATAAAAGGTCTTATGAAAAATAAGTTAACCTGCGGTTTTCGTAGAATATTTTTTCAGAGACTTTGGTCATACCAGTCCAAGCACTTTATCCCTAACCAACAAACAGCAGCCAGGCAGCGCCGCCCGCTGATCAATGGAGGATAAGACTATTTTCGTATCGTTGTTAACAAGGCTCAACGAATATTTCATAATGGAGGTTTTAACGGGCAGTAACAGTGGTTCACCCAAAGCAGAAAGCATTCCTCCCAGAACAATCAATTCTGGATTTAGCAAGTTTATTGCTACAGCAAGACCTTTGCCTAAATTGTATGCAATCTCAGCTACGCCCTCGATAGCTAAGTTATCACCACGGCGAACAGCATCCAAAATATCTTCCAGCTCTAAGAAACCTTTTTTTGCTATCGTATGCTGCAGTCTGCTAGTGCTGCCTTCTTTTATTCTTTTATTGAGGAAATCAATTAATGCCAGACCCGATGCTTCTGTTTCCAAGCAGCCCTTTTTCCCGCAGAAGCAGATCTTTTCATTATTGAACATGGGAATGTGGCCAATTTCTCCGGCATATCCTGATGCTCCATAAATTGGTGCGCCATTAGCAAAAATGCCAATGGCTAAGCCGTAATCCAGATTAACAATACAGACATTTTGTTCGGTATAAGCCAGACCTCCATTGCCAAAATTATATTCACCATAGGCAAGTGTGCGGCTGTCATTATCAATAAAAACAGGCAGGCCAAACTCCTGCTCCAGTTTTGTTTTAACAGGGGCATCGCCAAAGTGGTAAATGCTCAAGATCTCACTTGTCTTAACATTTATACGACCTGCGAGGCTAAGTCCGAGGCCTAAGATTTTCTCTTTCGGCACTCTTGTTTTTGATAAAAATGATCTTATCTCTCCAACAATAGCGTTCAGCGATTCTAC
>DATMMJ010000366.1:0-4137 GCA_035569795.1 Puia sp.
TCATTTGTCATTATTTTGGCCCGACTACAAAACATTCGGGGTAGAATGAAAATTACTACATCGCCAAGCAGGTAGCGTGCCATTGTTTCTTTGTTGCCATACAGTTGTTGGTAGAGTGCGGGGGAGCCTGTGCTACTACAAATAGGAGCCGGAGCTTAAAGAAAATAAAAAATAAATATCACTACGGCATTGAATGATTTAATGGCAGCGGCATCGCAATGCCATTCGGTAGAATATAAAATCATTCAAAACCCTAGTGCGCAAAAACAAATTATGTAGTAACTTTATATCCATATCAAGAAATTGGGCAAGACCCGAAGAACCGCTTTACATAGGAGCCGAATGTTGGCTGTAGTGTCACAGGCAGTTTGATAAATGGAATATTTTATTGAACATTTCTAAGAATGGGTCTCGACCTAAAACAGTGTAGTAAAAAAGTCCACCTAGCCACCCATGAAATAAGCCCAGAACGTAAATATTTTTTTTGTTTAGATAAATAAACCCATAAAATAAGGCTAAAAAAAATGTCCCAATAATTAACCAAACGAAAGGATAATGAACTGCGGAAAACAATAGGGCCGAAAATAGAATTATGACCCATTTATTCAAGTGTCCCCCTTTAAGGTCTCTCATATTGCCTGCAATAAGAGCAATCAATAAAAACTGTTGAATCATCCCCCAAATTGGATACAAGATTAAAATTGGAATAATGTGCCAAGTAATATTTATGGTATTTTGATAAAGGCCTATTGCGAAAAAGACAACTACTGAAAGTACTCCAAATGGTAACATTTTTCTGACTACCGACCTAAAGTTATCAGTTCTGAATCCCCAATATCTTGTGATCTCTGTTCCGTTTCTATATTGGCAAATAATATATATTGACCAAGAGACAATAGCTGTCGCAACAAAAGCAAATCGCCAACTTAAGTAGTCCATAAATACAAACTTTCCGATCGCAGTCAAAATCACTGCCGACATCTCCAAAAATCGTCTTTTATTTGAAATGGATGGTGAGTTCATGAGTTAAGGGAAAGTGACACTTTACAACTACACTAACTGGCGGGGATTTGCGCAGGTGTGCAATTAGCATTCCACCCCCTACAACCGCTGCCAATTGAAAATGTATTGTTGAAATTAAGTCCAGCTGCATAGCATACAACTTCAAACTGTGAAAAAACTATTCACAGTTGTTAATTAAAAGTACAGAATTCCGTGCAACACTTAAGTGGCAGAGTTTTTCTGGTATTTCAAAAGAAATATAAATTTTGAAGATACGCTCTCTAATTGCCTATATGGATGCTGTGCAATGTTTGTGCGTTCATGTTGCCACTTGGATTTGAACATGGCTTTACCAACCCATGCCATTTAAGTCGCTAGTGCAGCTAACGTACATGCGTACCTAAAGCAATATAGTTGCTTCTTAAAATTAATGAGTTTTCGTTTTACAATTATCTTTTCCAAAATTCTCCGCTATTCAATTGCTCTAATCAAGCACCGTGTTTAAAAAGAAAAGCGCCGCCTCTTGTAGCCAGGGCCACCGCTATCCTTGGCTGTTCGATCGCACATGATGACGCGTTCATTTTACAAACCCTTGTAATATTCCTCGAATATTATCTTGCCATTTTTCCAAACTGAATAGATGATCTCATGCCAATAAATCTTACTTCCATCCTTCAAGTCGATGTCAAATATGAATTCTGCAAAAGTCACGTCATCACCGACACCCACCCGATGGACAGTTATCTCATTTACCTTTTCGATCAACTCGACAGTCTTCTTCTGTCCTTCTATTGCTTCTTTTTTACTATTGGCCTTACGACCTGTAAAGTCAACGGTCTTGGCATCCGTGGCAAAAAATTTTTCGATAGCTTCAAGGATCTGACCCTTTGTGACCATTTCGTTCTTTTCTGCGACTAGCTCATTCAAATTTTTCATTTTTTTTTAATTGTATTGTGTGTAATTAATTGTAATAAAAGCATCTCTGCATGCCAGACATCATGCCAGAATTACAACTTGGTCATTGCTAAGATATTATAAGGACATTATGCCCGGGAAACCTTGTCAATTCACGATATATCGCGGATTAGCTAAAAAAATGGAAGCTGTGAAAAGGTTCTTAGCAGTGATCTAAGAGAACCATAAAGTCATTTTGTCTCGCGCTCATTTTTTCTATAAGCATGGTGTTCAATTCAGAAATTTAATGGCTTTTCTAACGTGATTTTTGCTCGCTTCAGCCACAACGGAAATTGCATAAAACAAATAAATAGTCTGAACTTTGATCCTGAATTGAAATTCAATGCATTCAAAAGAAATCTTGAAACAGCACATCGCTAAAACAGCGTTGCTTACCGATCCTGAGTTTGATTATTTCTTCTCGCATTTCAAACTTCAATCCTATAAAAGAGGGCAATCTATTATCACAGAAGGGGATAAAGTAGCGTGCGAATATTTTGTATTGGACGGCTGCCTCAAATCCTTTTACATAAATGACGACATGAAAATGTTTATCCTTCAGTTCGCCATGCCAACCTGGTGGGCATCAGATTATCATGCATTGTACAGTGGAGAAAAAGCAATGATAAGCGTTGATTGTATCACTAATGCCGAAGTCCTTTGTCTCTCTAACATTGATCGGGAAAAGCTGTGCCGTGAAATTCATCAGGTTGAGCATTTTTTTCGTTGGCGAACGAACAAAGGGTATGTCGCAGCCCAAAGGAGATTATTATCCCATATGAACAATAATGCTAAACAAAGATATGAAGAGCTCATGGTTCAATACCCGGCGCTTTACAATATAGTACCCAAGCATTTGATTGCTGCTTATTTAGGCGTCTCCAGAGAAACGCTCAGCCGACTTAATAATTCCTAAGATGTGACATAAATCACTAAATATGGTTGACCAAGCAAAAGTGATATACATCACATAGTTCCTGAGTAATTATTTTTCAGATTTGTGAAATAATTAAAAACACAGGAATGGAAAATCAAAAATTTGAGATTGTAAGCACCCGAAGCAACATAGATTGGGTAGGCAGAAAGATAACGGGAGTACACAATGGCACCATTGCAGTTAAAGAAGGTGAATTGATTCTGAATGACGGTAAGCTTGCTGGCGGAAAATTCATTGTTGATACGACCTCCATCAAAATACTAGATATAACCGACCCTACAACGAATGCACAGTTCGCTGGTCATCTGGCGTCTGATGATTTCTTCTCTATTGAAAAATATCCCGAAGCTACTTTGGAAATAACTTCAGTTTCAAGCAATCATGTTGAAAGCAACCTGACCATCAAAGGTATCACCCGTCCAGTTAGTTTTGATGCAACTGTCAATGTTGACGGGGACACTCTAATTGCAACTGGCAAACTGATCATCGACCGTACTAAATACGAAATGAAATTCCGCTCTGGCAATTTCTTTAAGGATTTGGGTGACACCCTAATCTATAATGATTTTGAGCTTTATGTAAGTATAACCGCAAAAGATGCCTGATAAACTGTTTCAAAATAAAAATTGAAGACATGCCATACGTAAAAATAGAAATAAGACATGAAGGGGTTACAACAGAGCAAAAGCAAGCCCTGATTAAAGAGGTAACTGACCTGTGGGAGCCGGTCGCAATCTGGGTTAATATGAAAACTGTTTTATTAATCGCATTTTTATCCTGCACGTTGTTAATATTAAAAGCACAAAACAAAACTAAAATGGAAACGCAAAAGGAAAATATAGCCGTTATTTCCCAACTTCCGGAAAGCCGCTATTTCAAAGGCATTTACCAAGGAGACACAACATTATTAAGAACTGTCTATCATCCCGGCACCCTGCTCTTTGGTGATGTAAAAAGCCAGCCCTATGCGAAAACGCTGGAACAGTACCTCGATGGCGTTCAAAACCGCCAAAGCCCAAAAGATTCAGGCAAACCGTTCAAAGGGGAAATCTTAAATATCCGCGTGGTAAACTCAATCGCTGTTGCAGAAATAAAAGTGACAATGTATGATTTTGTCTATCAGGAGTTTTTATCTTTTCATAGGATGGATGGCAGATGGTTGCTGGTGAGCAAAATGATTTCCGATATAGCTGATCAAACCGCTGGCGCAAAGTCATCAGGAACACAAATTGCAGGTATTAAAA
>DATMMJ010000367.1:0-2224 GCA_035569795.1 Puia sp.
TACATTTCGTCGGGGACGCAGCAATCAACGGGGCAAACAGAAGCGCACTGAGGCTCCTCGTGAAAGCCCTGGCATTCTGTGCATTTGTTAGGTGTGATATAATAAGTGTCCATGCTTACCGGAGCGTTGCGATGCGCTGCATCCACCACGGTACCATCTATTAAAGTATAAGATCCTTTTAAGGTCGTACCATCTGACATAGACCATTCCACGCCGCCCTCATAAATCGCATTGTTCGGGCATTCCGGCTCGCATGCGCCACAGTTGATACATTCTTCTGTTATTTTTATTGCCATAGTTTTTTAAGATTGGGGTTGATTAAAGTTATTTTTGCCGCACAAATATAACACAAAAGCATCTATGGAGTTACAACAGCGCGTTGATTTATTAGTTCAGTTGGGAGATTACATGCAGTCAGAGGACCTACAATGGAAAGACGCAATGCAAAAAGCTTCTTCTGAAAATGCTTGGTTCACTGCTGAATTTACTGCCCTGGCGGTGAAAAATATTGCGTCGGCCTTTTTACAAAGAAATAAATTGGCATCATGGACACAACACTATCATTTGCCCCGAGTAAACGCTTCTCCGAAAAACATCGGGCTGGTAATGGCAGGCAATATCCCACTTGTCGGGTTTCATGATTTTTTATGCATTTTTATTTCTGGGCACAGCCAAACAATTAAGCCTTCATCAAAAGATAAAATCTTAATAAAACATCTTGCAGAAAAGTTATTTTCTTTTGATCAAACCCTAAGGAATGCAATTTCATTTTCTGAAATGCTGAAAAATTGCGACGCATATATTGCCACCGGCAGCAACAACTCCGCCAGATATTTTGAATACTATTTTAATAAATACCCCCACATCATTCGCCGCAACAGAACATCCGTTGCAATTCTCAAAGGTGATGAACCAACCGAAGAGCTGGGGAAATTGGCGGACGATGTGTATTGCTATTTCGGGCTTGGTTGCCGGAATGTGACAAAAATTTACGTACCAGAAAATTACGACTTTGTCCCGCTGATTGAATCGTTCAAAAAATATAAGCCCCTGTTCGATCACCATAAATACCGCAATAATTACGATTACCAACTGGCCATTCTCATCATCAATAACAAACATTACATGACAGACGGAGCGATCATCATAACCGAAAACAATTCGGTTTTCTCTCCAATCAGTGTGCTTCATTTTGAATATTACAAAAATGCAGAAAGTGTAATTGCGCAGCTATTGACCAATGTCGATATCCAGTGCATTGCCGCCAGAGATCAAACGCCTTTTGGGCAAACTCAGCTGCCTTCCCTGACGGACTATGCAGACAAGATGGACACCATGCGATTTTTATGTGATTTATAAGGTTGATAAAAAGACATTCTTTTTGTAAATTTGCTTTGATCATCTACGAAGAGCTTAGTAAATATTTTGTTAAACTGAATTTGTGGTATGAACTCTTTTCAAATGATGATGTTATTTTGTAGTCTCAGTTAACATTTTCAGTAAAAAATCTAAAAGATAAACAAAGAGTTATATGAAAGCTAAACAAGTATTCGCAGTCATTCTCATAAGTGCTTCGACAGCCATTGCGAGCCTTTGGGGATACAACCATTTTACAGGGAGCAAGACCTATTTCTACTCGCAGGACACAAGCGCAGGGAAGCTACCTGCCAATTATGCGAAATTTTTTGATGGGCAGAAATTTGGCAGCGGACCAGTGGATTTTACGGAAGCAGCCAGTGCAGCCATACCAGCAACAGTGCATATAAAAACAAAAACCACCCGCACCGCTACCAATAACTTACCCAAGAAAAACCCTTTCTCTGATTTATTTGGCATAGACCCGGATGATTTCTTTGGAGATCGCCTGCGCTCCATACCAGAGCAGGCATCCGGTTCAGGTGTCATAATCAGCGACGATGGATATATTGTTACCAATAACCACGTGGTGGATGGCGCAGATGAATTGACGGTTACCCTCAGCAATAGAAAATCTTTCAAAGCAAAGGTAGTTGGGACGGATCCAAGCAGCGATCTGGCCGTGGTAAAGATTGATGCTAAAGGCCTTCCTTTTCTGTTATATGGCAATTCCGATGAGATAAAAATTGGCCAGTGGGTACTTGCCGTTGGTTATCCTTTGAACCTCGAAACCACGGTGACAGCGGGCATTGTAAGCGCTAAAGGAAGAACCCTTGATATCAATATGCGCCAGAGCAAAACTCCCATC
>DATMMJ010000368.1:0-9841 GCA_035569795.1 Puia sp.
AACGCAATTTTTAAGTACAATTTTAAATCAACAAAAACATATTAGAGTATAAGGCACCAATAAATTTGGAAAGCCTTTAATGAATTCAAAATTTCTATGGTTCATTGCCTGATAATTGTTACCCACAGGTCTTGATCATAAGAAAAACGAAAAACCAATTTTTAATCCAATTCTATGAAAACCACCTCCCTAGTGCTACTGCTATTGAGTTTATTGATCGCAGGGCAGGCTTTTTCAACTGTCTATTACGTTAGTCCTTCCGGGAATAATACATCAGGCTTATCTCCCAGCACCGGGTTCAGGACAATTCAACAAGGAGCTGATGTTGCCAAAGGCGGCGATACGGTTTTTGTTATGAACGGCACCTATACGAATACACTATACAGTTCAATTGTTGCCATTATTAACGCAAAGGGTACTGCTTCTAATTGGGTAGTGTTTAAAAACTATCCGGGGCATACTCCTGTCATAAAGCTTGCCGCAAATTGGGCAGGTATTTCTTTGGCGGGAGCTGAATATGTCATTATTGATGGCTTGACAATCGTGGGTTACAACGACAGCATCACTCTTTCCTACGCAACTTCGCAAGAGTATAATCTGGACAATCCCTACACATCGGCAAATGGTATCTCTATACAACCTGACTTCCGGAACCCCACAAACCGCTCCAGTCACATCATTATAAGAAACTGCACGGTAAAAAAATGCGGCGGCGGCGGCATGGGCAGCAGCAAAGCAGACTATATAACAATTGATAACAATACTGTTTCAGAATGTGGCTGGTATGGCCCTTTTGATGGAAGCGCCATTTCACTTTATCAGAATTGGAATTCCGATGCAGCTGTCACAACAAAAAATTTTATTACAAATAACACTTGCTTCAATAACAGGAATCTTGTCCCTTTTTTCGCAGTAGGCTCTATTACTGACGGGAACGGCATCATTATTGACGATTCAAGAAACACGCAAAACAATTCTACGCTCGGCCCTTATAAAAGCACAACTTATATAGCAAACAATTTGGTGTATAATAATGGAGGTCGAGGTATTCATGTTTTCCAGTCAGACAACGTGATGGTCGTCAATAATACGAGCTACTTAAATTGCCAAGTCGTTCCTGGCGATGAACTTTCTGCAATCTTTGCTGGCAACATTTCGTTCATAAATAATATTTCGCTCCCACGCCCTGGTCTGCGTCCTGTGGGTCAGTACCTTTCCACCAATATTGTGGCTGATTATAATCTATGGGCAGCAAATGATTCACTCGCAAATCCATACGGCACCCATACCAAAACTGGTAAACCGCTATTTGTAATACCCTCTGCTAATCCATTGGTTGCAGACTTTCACCTGCAGCCGGGTAGTATCGCTATTAATGCAGGTACCAGTGCAAATGCCCCTGCCACTGACCATGATGGATTAACAAGATCCAACACTGACTCCATAGACATCGGGGCTTATCAGGTCGAAACTGTCCTCTTAGCAATCGGCTTAACCAATTGGGCAGTGAGCAAATCAGGTTTTACTGACAAGCTTACCTGGCAATATGGGCCTAATGTGCTGTTGGACTCCTTTGAAGTAGAGCGAAGTTATGATGGCACATCATTCATCGATTTAGGAAATATAACTAAAACCACGGACTCATCAACGGCTTATGAGTTTATTGACCCACTGCCATTAAAGGGTATGAACTATTATCGCTTAAAGGTTTTTAGTGCAGAGTCAGACACGTTTTACAGCTCAATAATTTCGGTTAACAACACAAAATCGTTCCAGGCAACAGTTGCGCCCAATCCGGTCCACAACCAAATGATCCTGACAACGGAGTTCAAACCGGGTAGTGAAAATTTGGTTCAGGTATTTGATGCAAGGGGCAGACAAGTTTATTCAAGCATAATTTCAAATAGTAACACTTTAATAAACTCAACAAACTGGCGTGCCGGGTGGTATGTGATTACATTGCAGCGCGCTGGGGAAAAGCAAACTATTGAGATCTTAAAACAATAAGAAACGACTGAGAAAGAAATTGTACAATAATCCGGTAGCGTCAGAGTTTGAAAATATTTGATCCTGAGATGTTGGACAATTTGTCTGGTAAAAGTCGGTCAGAGATTCCTACTGTTCTAATTGGTTAAGGCGGGAGTCAAGACCTTGGAATGTCATCGATGCCGTTTTTCATCATTGCCTGGGCTGCCTTTACAACATTTAACGCTTCGCGCAATAATTTGATTTTCCCATTTTCAGCTACCAACCGCCCAAAGAAAAGCTGGTCATACAGTCTTTTGGTATGGCCGGTTACAACGTGAACCTCATATTCTGCAAAAACCTGGTTTCCATCCTCCATAAAAATCCTCGTATTAGTAAACTTCCAATCTGGTATCACGGACATTAATGAACCAATAAATTTTTCTATCGCTTCCGGTCCCTCGGCACGTGGCGGAACATGTATGCTTTCAAGGTATGGTAATTCTATTGCGCCGTCTGCTGCAAATAATGCAGCCGCTTTTGCAGGTGTTGGAAACAGATCCCAATACTGGATCAACAACTCTTTAGCGCTTTTCATATCTTCAATTTTTTGGTTCTTATTCCTTTGGCTAGTGCGCGGTTTTAAAGGTACGTCTATTAATAACTCATCTGTAGTTTTTTGAGACTTGGAGTATTTTATGAGATTTTAATTGTCAGCTAATTTGATAATGTGTTCAACGCGCATAATTCTTCTACTCAATCCCTGTCGCAAAAATTCAGGGAAAAGTGCATTTAAAATTGTTACCTTAAATCACTGACCCAATCCGGTAGTACATTTTTTTATAGTACATATTTTGTTAAAACCCCTTTTGCAAATCTAACAATCATGAGAAAAATAATTCTTTTGTCAGCCATTACTTGTACCTGTACATTATTGATTGCGCAAACGAGCCAGACCCAAAAGATTGACTCGGTTTGCATACTTGTAAAGCAATATTTCAACGAAAAAAATCCCGCAAAGATCTATGACCTTACCGGGGAATCATTTCGCAATGTACTTTCACCGGATGCATTTAAAACTATCTGCGAGAATAATTTGTTTGTGCTCGGCGAGATGAAAAAAACGGAATTTGAAAATCATGCTGCTGGTGTGAGCACATATAAAGCAACCATTGGTGCTGTGAATCTTTCTCTTTTGTTAAGCCTTGACAGCAGGGGTAAAATAGAGGTTTTCCTTTTCAAGCCTTATGTGGACGAAACGCGGAAAAAAAACTATGCGGTACCATCCAGCAACCCTTTGACTACAACCCTTGATAAACAAGTTGATTCAGCAGTGAGATCATATATCAGTCTCGAGGCGACGGTTGGTCTAAGTATCGGTATTATTAAACAAGGGAGCGTTTATTACTATGGGTATGGGGAGACTGCAAGGGGAAATAAAAAGATACCCGATGAGCATACCCTTTTTGAAATAGGATCTCTATCAAAGACATTTACCTCCATCCTGCTCGCTGATGCTGTTAATTCTGGCGCTGTAAAACTAGACGACCCGATGAACAAATATTTACCTGATTCCATTCCCAAACTAGAGTATGGTGGCGTCCCTATCACACTTAAAACGCTCGCCAATCATTCTTCAGGCTTGCCTCGGATGCCCTCGAATTTTTATAGTCCTGATGACTCGAACCCTTATAAAGATTATGATCAAAAGGATCTTTTCAGTTTCTACAGAAATTTCAAGCCAATTCGCAAGCCGGGAGAAAAATATGAATACTCAAACCTGGCTGCCGGGACTTTGGGGGTTATTCTTGAAAGAGTGAATCACGCAAGCTATGAAACTTTATTTCTGGGCACCATCTGCAGACCTCTGCACATGAATGAAACAAGGGAGTTTCTGCTTTCCGGGGATTCTGCACGGTTTGCAAAAGGATATGATGAACAGGGCGCACCGAGCTCCCAGTGGGATTTCATGGCGCTCGGGGCCGCAGGAGCCATTCGCTCTACGAATGCTGATCTCCTGAAATATGCATTGGCCAATTTGGGCGATGCTCCACCAAAACTTCTGAAAGCAATAAAGCTGACACATGTCATAACATTTTCTGAAGGTCAGACCAAAGTTGGGCTAGCATGGCATTATATAAAACCCGGAAAGGATGAATTGATTTTCCATAACGGCCAGACAGGTGGATATCATAGCTATCTCGCCTTCAATGAAGAAAAAAAATTCGCCGTCATTATTTTGTCAAATTGTGCAAAAGGAACAGAAGATATCGGAGGAGCTGTTGTGAGATGGCTGGAAACAAATCAGTAAATTTTCTTTGCATGCAATCTAAAGTTGTTTTTTTTCCAGTGCGCACCCGTGGGTGCACGTTTTGGTTTTCATTTCCTGATTGCCAGAAAGCCTCAAGCTGCTAATGCTAGACATTCCATTCAAAGTAGGTAATAAGACCTGCCTATTGGAACCATCAAAAAAAGGGCTCAACCGAACCAATATCATTATAATTTATCTTACTTTGTTTACACTTTCCTCTGGCATCACGAACGGATTATGTTGATGCTTTTTTAGTTCCTGATTTAGCGCAATGGCACCTCCATCCGCAAATTCATATCCTTCCAACTCTTTTTCCACGGTGCCCCAATATTGCTCACATATCTGGAAGCAACGCTCGACCTGCCTCCGTAAATCTGGTTGCTCCAGTTTGCAGCAGGCAATCTCCTGCTCCATGGACTCATATAGTTTTTGCCATTCGGGTTTCATGTCATTTCATGGGGTTAAAAAAACAGGGAGAATGGAAATAATCCCTGGTATAACTAAAAACAAATGCCGAAAAAAAATCTGAAAATGCCAAGGGACTAAAAAGAACCCCGGGGGTTGTGCTCTACTGCTGCACATGAGAAAGAGATCGTTGTTGCTTTTGAAAAGAAAATGAAAAACCTAGCAGGCTGGCGCGGCATCGTGGGCCAAGGCCTGCAGCAGAAGGACATAGTCCACGCGTTTATCATAAAACACTTTGTATGGATAGTCGGGCCTCAATTTTATATGGCAATAGGGTTTGTCTACTATATAATACAAACAAGTGTGCGTTTCATCCAAAAAACGCCCCAAAAAATAATCAGCACATCATGTCCGGTATTGGCCTACGTTGTTGTCTATATCAATAAAGCAAGCCGAAATGCGAACCTAAACTTATGCAGGGGGCACAGCGCTATGGCAGTCGTTTTGTTTAATGCTTTTATCAGGCTGGGCTCTCCTGCAACTATTCATTTGTGCACCAAAACAAAAAAATGATGGATACCGCTAAACTATTTGCCAAAACCTTTATGGTATGTGTTATCATGTCTTCCCAGCCGAGTCTTGCCCAGCAATCCCCGACCGAAAAAATCATAAGAAGCTACTATGCTGCTTATGAGAAAAAAGATTGGCATATGCTGGAGCTGATCCTCACTGACGGGTTTACTTTCACGAGCCCAAATGGCGATGATCATATCAACTTGAAGCTGTACAAGGAAAGGTGCTGGCCAAATGCCAAAAATACCAAAAGGTTTGATCTGGAAAACATCGTCATTGAAGGGGATCTGGCTTATGTAACTTACAATGGCTGGACGACTGACGACAGATTATTCCGGAACACAGAGCGTTTTAAAATTAAAGATGGAAAAATAAAAGAGAATGAATGTTTTTTTGGAACTGGTGCACATTTTCCCAATAATACGGAGAAATAAGGAAGATTGAAATAGCCTGGAAAATCGACAATGGCCTGCTCCTTCAAACCACCATCATTATACGCTAAGTCCCAATGGCGGATGGTGGTCAAGGCCATTGGATTCCCCACCCCCTCTGGTCGTATCAGGTGAAATCATTTTCCAGGGCGACCACGGCTGTGCCGAGGCCTAGAGACTTTTGTCATAATTGGGCCTGCTCCTAAGAATAAAAGGCACATCAATACGAATTGTTGGCGTTGGGATATTATCAATCAGATAAAAACAGATATCGCAGATACACGAAAAATTTTCAGCTGTAATTGGCTTCTCTCTAAAGGATTTAAAATCATTGATCTTCTCTCGGAAAGCAGCAATATTCTGATCATTCCAATCAAATTTTTTGGCCTTGTCTCTTAAATCTTTTAGAACCTCGGGACTCATCTTCATTTATTAATTTGCAAAAATACACAGACCCTGTTATCCCCAATTACGTAAAAAAAACCCGACATTAAAGCGGGTAGTAAGATAGCTAGGAGCATACCAAGGGTGCGTATATTTTTGGGTGGATCAGTCGATTTGCGGAGTGTAAAATCAATCGCGAAGCGGACAAAATCATTCAGTGACATGTTTTTGATGGCCGAGTAATTGGCGGCTTCCCGGTGAAGATCAGCTGGAATGCGGACATTAAAACTCCCTTTATATCCCTTATCCGGCTCTTTCTTTAGCTCTTTACAGGTCTCCAAATAATCATCCACCGCTTCCTGAAATGATTTCTTCAATTCCCTGACCGTTGTGCCTTCGAAGCTGACCAGGTCATTGATGCCCAGTATTTTCCCGCAAAACACCTCATCGTCTCCGCTGAAATGCACGGTTGCAAAATATCCTTTGTATTGTAATATGTCATTCATTTTTGATAAATCCTTTTTCTGTTAATACCTCCACCACTTGTTTAAGTTGGTATTGCTTCATAATACTGCCGGGATGCGGTTTATGGAGGCTAATGATGTGCTTATCTGCACCAGCAAATTTTCTCCTCGAACCTCCCGTTTTTCCAGTATTTGTCTCTGTGTATCCTAAATGTCTTAAAACTTTCTTTAGCTCTTCCCACGTAAAATCATTGAGGAATCTTAATATCCGCTCAATAAGCTTTTGAATCTGTGCCATTTAAAATAAATTAATGTCTTACGATTTGTTTTTACCATGCGTTTCATTTTATTAAGTTTGATTTTTGAATTTGTAACTGAAATTTAGTTGCAATTTACATGCCATTTTTCAGAAATACCAATATGTTTAGTAACATTATGGCTAAATATATTAGTTAAATTTTCGACCCCGAATGCATTTTTGGTTTCAAAAGCAGTTTTATGGGTAGTGGGTCAGTTTGAATTTTTTCTTCTGATTTTTGATGCGATTGCAATAATTATTATCCCTTCTGCTATGGCTGCGCTGCAAATGAGACCCGTTTGAAAATGAAGTTTGCCATCCCAATTTTCCCAATTAGCGTGATATTTACGAGCTAAGGCCATACTCCACTCTAACAATCCAACTAGAATAAAAAATACCCCAATAATCATAAGCGATATTTTTAAGAATTTCACAGTAAATGTTTTAAACTTAATCTTTGACCGTGTAAACAAAAGTTTTGTAAATGAAGATATAATCAAATTAGCTGGCTGATTTAATTTAAGATCAGGGTTAAGCGAACTGGATTTTAGAGAAAGCCAAAGAATTGAACATCCAGTCTGGATTAAGGCAATATGCGACATATGGTTTAGTGATATATTTAAGTTGCAAATAATATCAGTAACTGATATTATTTGCATTTTTGATAAATAATAGTATATTGCATATGCAATAAATATCAAAAAATGATATTTTATGACGATACGATATAGTAAAGAAAAAACTGGACTTAGCCAACAAGAGCGCAAATTGATTGATTCTATGGTCATGTTGGGAAAATCTATGATCCATATCGCCGATGTTCAGACTGTGTTAAACGTTTCAAAAGAACGTGCCACATTGATGGTCTCAAGACTTAGCAAAAAAGGCTGGCTGCAAAGACTGAAGGCTGGCGTGTACAGGATCGTCCCTCTTGGGTCCGAAACATCCGACCCTGTTCCAGAAGATGCCATGGCAATCGCTATGGAGCTTTTTTCACCCGGTTATATAGGTGGCTGGACGGCTGCAGAACATTGGGATTTAACCGAGCAGATATTCAACACGACGGTATTCTATACTTCCAAGGCACAGAGAAAAAAAGATCATCAAATTGCTGGGCTCAGCTTTAAAACCAGGCTTATTACGCCAGAAGATATTTTTGGCACTGCAAAAATATGGCCGGGTAATAAACCCATATTAATATCAGATATGCACAGGACTTTGATCGATATCCTGGACGATCCCGCGATGGGCGGGGGTGGAAGAATGATGGTGGATATCAGCAAAGCTTATTGGAACAATAAAGAGGCGAACTTTGAAATGCTGTGGCAATATGCATCAAAAATAAATCATGGAGCTGTTTTCAAACGTCTTGGCCTGATCGCGGAAAAGATTTTCATTGTCTCATCAGATCAATTAGAAAAAGTAAAAGATAAATGTAAGAGCGGAATCGTTTCGCTGGACCCGAACGGTCCACCCAAAGGCGCTATCATTTCGAAATGGGGCATACGGATCAATATCCCTTATGAAGATTTACAATGATATCTAAGGCTGAAATATTATCAGTTGCAAAAGCAAATACCTTGTTAGCTTCCACGGTAGAGAAGGATTATGTATTAAGCTGGGTATTGTATGGGATTTCTAAAAACTCGGTGCTGTCAGAGTGGATTTTCAAGGGAGGCACCTGCCTGAAGAAATGTTATTTTGAGACCTACCGGTTTTCAGAAGACCTGGATTTTACAGTCCCGCCAGGAGCCGCTTATGAACAAGACGCAATCAAAGCCGCATTAAAAGAGGTCGCTTTATTATTGTATAGCGAAACAGGTATCGATATCAAGGTCGATAGTATTGAAGTGGCTGAGAGCATTAATACGAACCAGGCCAGGACATTTGAAGCAAAGATCAGTTATATAGGCCCACTTAATTATACTGCCCGGACATTACCAAGGATCAAATTTGATATCACCAACGATGAGATAATTGCCGATGAGCAGGTCATGAAAGAGGTGTTCCATAATTACACTGACGCTCCGGTCCCGCCTGCAAATGTAAGGTGCTATTCCATCAACGAGATACTCGCTGAAAAAACACGTGCACTATTCCAGCGGCAGGGAAGAGCCAGGGATGTATATGACATTGTCAATATCGGCAGAAATTTCAGAGAAGACGTGGATGTGCTAAAAGCACGAAGTGCCCTTAAAGAAAAGTTCAAGTTTAAAATGCTCCCCGATCCAAATGTTCTATTGATTATTGAAAGCATCAATTTTGAACTACTGAAAGGGAACTGGAACGATCAACTAAGCCATCAATTGCCTGTACTACCTCCTGTTGAAGGCTTCTTCAAAGAGCTGCAAACCGTGCTATCCTGGTGGATGGAAGAAATGTACGATATTCCACTACTTTCCAAAATATCGAGCTCCAATGAAGAATTGACAGAACCAAGAGTCCATTTTCCTGAAGGAATAGGACTATATCACAGACGATTGGGGGTTGGTGACAGGATCAATGTATCTTCAAATGCAACGGCAGGAAGCGTACTTGACCAAATCAGATATGCTGCCAGGAACAGGCTTTGTATTTCATTTGACTACAAAGGAACGAAGCGAGTTGCCGAGCCTTATTCTCTCAGAAGGCCAAGAGCCGGCAACCTTTTATTGTATGTCTTTGAAAGGTCCAAAGATGGCTTCTGGAGCGAGTCCATCAAAGCATTTAAAGTTAATTCCATAGAGAAAGTTGAAATCCTGCAGCAGGATTTTACCCCAAGATATGCAGTCGAATTGTAAGATTAATTTAAATGGGTTTGATCTGTCTGATTTACGATCTATTCATGAAATTTGTGGCTTTTAGAGTTCTGTGGGCCATTTACCGAAAATGTTACAATCCACGAATGACTTTTGCTCTCGGCAACGCTCGGCAAAGCTCCATGAATGCAGCAAGCATTTTCTGTTTCTCGCATGGCTCACTTGTTTTTGCCAATAATGTCAAAGGGAATTTTTGTATCCGCATACACCTG
>DATMMJ010000369.1:0-6965 GCA_035569795.1 Puia sp.
CCATAGGCGAAATGATCACGCTGCCGCCCGGGCACATGGTCTCGGGTTCATCTTTCAAATCTTGCAGATATTTTTCCGGGTAATCAGATTTTTTCACAAACTGATTGCAGGCCATCACAAAACATCTTCCTTCCAAAGCAATATGCTGCATGCTTGATTGCCATGATGGTCTTGCATCTGCTGTTGGCGCGAGATAGATCTCGATTCCTTTTTCATACATGGCCATTCGCGCAAGCGGCATATAATTTTCCCAGCAAATAAGGCCTCCGATTTTCCCAACTTCAGTATCAAAACTTAACAATGTGCTCCCATCACTTTCTGCCCAGATATATCTTTCAAGGCCTGTTGGTTTTATTTTTCGGTGCTTGCCGATCAGGTTGCCTTGTCTGTCAAAATAAAATAGGGAGCAATACAAAGAGCCGCCAATAGTTTCTTTTTCTGTGACTCCCAATGCAACAAATAAGCCCGCTTTTTTTATTGCCTCGCCAATTTTCTTTATGTGTTTGGTTTGTGAAGCTTCCATGCTGTTCTCCCAGTAATCGAGCCATATGTCCCTGCTTTTATCCGTGCGTCTGCCTATTACTGCATCAAAATCGAGCCCACGTGGATAACAGGGAACAAACGATTCAGGGAACAGTAAAAGCTCGCAGTTTTCCGTTGCTGCTTGTTCTATCCATGAGATGATGATGTCAATCGTCTTCTCCATGTTGAACAGCGCAGGCGTTGCCTGGACAACTCCTGCTTTTATTTTTTTGTGTTTCATAAAATAAATTTATGTTTATTTTTTTGACCGCGCTTGCATTTGTGCGCGACATCGAATCCTTCGACATCCATTAAGGGATCACTTTCTGCAAAACCTAATTGTTGAGCTAATAATAAAGCCTGCGAATAAGAAATATCCTCTGCGAACATTTTGGTGAGCATAGAATTAGCCGTAGTGTTCATTATCGCCCGCATGCAGTGCAGTAGGTCGTTGTCGTAGGTTAAATTCCCCTTGGGTGGTATTGACCTTTATCAGGCTCAAACCCAATACTGTTCCCTGCCCGTAGGCTTTGTAGTGAAGAAGGGTTGAAAAATTTTATCCATTTCAGTATGCGGGTTGCCAACTTCCGGATATCATTTCAATTCCGGAAACCATGACTCATTATTTTGATACCTGTACCATTTTATTTTTTACCATATAATCATAGCTGTCTTTTAATTCCTTGAATACATCATTTGCGGTTTTGTCCATTTCAACCACCATCCATTCGGTGTTACCGTTAGCTGCTTTTACAATAGCGGGAAAATCTTGTGTGCCTTTCCCCACCGCTGTCATGGGGTCTGGATTGTCCTGTGGTAATGAATCATTCCAGATGGCGGGACCGTCTTTTATGTGCAGCAGGCGTGCTCGTCTGCCGAGACGCTTCACAATTGCAGCCGGGTCCTGGCCTGCAACTTTCACCCAGTAGGTGTCAACTTCAAAAAATATATCTTTATCGAGCTCTTCCAGCAGCACCTCGTACACAAAACGCCCTCCCACTTTGTTATGGTACTCCCACCAGTGATTATGAATGCCAAACTGAAGGCCATTTGCTTTTGCAAACTTTCCGGCTTCATTATATATGGAAGCAAGTTCCATTGTTCCTTCCAAAGAGCTATAACGTTTGTCCTCGGGCCATCCGTGCCAGATCATTTTGGTGCAACCATAGGCAGCAGCTGCATCCAGCATGGCCTGTTTCTTATCGCCCACCGGTATTTCGATGTGAGCAGATGATACAAAGAGACCAGCTTCTTTAAGGTATTTGGCTGCCTTTTGCACAGTAATGCCTTCCGGCCAGAAAGCAGTTTCCACCCATTTAAAACCAATTTCTGCAACGCGCTTCAGCGTTCCGGAAATGTCCTTGCTGATCTCGTTCCTTACCGTATATAGTTGTACGGATAATCTTGCCGGCTTCTTTTCAAGTCGTCGGAAAGCAGATAAAGCTGGGATTGGCAGTGCTGCTCGCAGCAGGCCCAGTCCTGTGAGCTGCATAAAATTGCGCCTGTGCATTTGTTGCCTCCTTGAAGATGCAAGCATTTCTATGTTTTTCATTCTAATTAATTTTTCTTTTTATTAATATTCTTCATATAGGATAGAATAGTATGAATCAAATCATCTGGCATCATTTTAGAGTTTCCAATGCAAATCCGTGAGTATCTGTTACCAAAATGATCATTGTTGAATACTAGGGAATGATGATGATTTGAAGGTAGTGAAAATTGATTGCACCGATATCCAATCCAACCTTTACGTCAAGTATCGGACACAAGAGTTTAAATAACTTTTATCGTTATATAAAAGTTACTCCAGATCAGGCTGCATTTCAAATAGAAAAGATACGGAATGAAAAAGACATGGTTAATTAATATGCAATTTGTAGCAAGACAGGATATTGATTTCTTAATTTAGTAATTAGTTATTAATAAAATGAAGCCAGATTCTTCCATGCACCATGAGCGATAGGAATATTGATTGGGATTGATGCAATCAGGAATGGATTTTAAGCTATTGTATTTACTTTGGATTAAATTTATTTATTATTAAATCAATAAAGGATCAATTATGCCATCCTCATCTAGCATTCGCCTGGCTGTTCCATTTTTTATGGTTCGTGATATGGAAACTTCCATGAAATTTTATATAGATGGCCTTGGTTTTACAATGACCAATAAATGGGTTCCTCGCAGTAAAATTGAATGGTGCTGGTTACAACGCGATGATGTTTCCCTAATGCTGCAGGAACCGAAGGACCAGGAGAAATTCGACCAGAAAGGTCTAAGAGGGAATGGAGTATCTGTGTGCTTTCAATGTGCGGATGCACTTGCCTTATATCATGAATTTACGGCACGGCGCATTGTTATCCGGGAGCCTTTTGTAGGGAACAATATGTGGGTGGTTTCTTTTAATGACCCTGACGGTTATTGTCTGGATTTTGAAAGCCCTACGGATGTTCCCGAGGAAACGAAATATGCTGACTGGTTTAAGTGATCAGCCCCGTAAACTTTTCAAACTCATACAATAATTGTTTCCGCTCTTATTATGCATGTAAATTCGGAAAATAAACGTCCCTTGACCCACCTATTGTTCTGTATTTTGTAAAGGTTGATTTTTTGTAGATTCCTCCTCCGATTGTTCATGTATTACTAGAAATGCATGGGCGTTCCTGTTTGTCACGGCTCTTGGGGACACGAATCATCTTCAAAACAAAATAAAATTTCAGTTCGTGCGGTCATGAACAGGGGGTGAAAGTCTCTAATCACTTTCCCGGTGAGGGACGCCCTTGCCTTTTTCGCATAGGCTTTTGAGGTGACTGGAACGAAGCAAAACAAAGAAATAATGATCAGTTTGTAAACAATAATAATGACCGCGAGAAAGTGCTTGCCACAGTTGCGGCGACAGTAAACGATTTTTTTAAACACTATCCGGATATGATGATATATGCCCAGGGGAGTACATTGTCCAGAACGAGATTATATCAAATGGGCATTTCCATTAAATCTCAAGAAATTTGTCCAGGTCCCTTTAGCGTAGCCTTTGCCAATTAATCTCTCAATCGTTTTGTTATGCTCTTTGATTACTTCAATTAGCATGTGCGGTTTTTCTTCAATCCCGATCAATTTATTTTTAATCTGCGCGCCCGTAACATCAATACCTCCCTGTATCAATTCATGTTGGGCGTAATATACTTTGGATTGAAGCAAATCAAGGTACGCATTGAGTGCTTTGATTTCTTCTTTTGTTCCTTTCGCACGGCCTGCAGAGGAGTTCCATCTATCAGGATCAATAAAACGTTTCGTAAAAATTTCTGTCCGATTGCAATTGATAGTTATCGGTAAATAGATTGGTTGGTCACCTTTTACATATTCTTTCTGCTTTTTGAGGTAAAAAAGCAGGCTAAACCTTTTGCTCAACACACTCATAACGATCTCTTTTTAGCGTGATAAAATTAAGACCGCAGTTCCCAAAAAACAAGATGTCTTGTTTCTGGACTCCTTGTCTGGCGTGGGTCTGAGCAAAATTCGGTGAGTAGTATTTTTTGACTTGTCACCGACTCACCGAATTACTTAGAGGGTTTTGAAAGAAGATGAAAGAACTTACAAGACGATGCCTGATAGAGAGGGAAGGGAAATATGATATATTCTTTAAAATCGGGACAGGAATTTCAGGGTCTAACTAAAACAATTTGACCAACGTTTTTTTGTTTCATAAAAATTAGTTATATATTTATTGTGAATATTTTCTCATTCTAACTATACACTAGTTTATCCGATTCCTACTGCATTACATCCTCTTTATTACAAAAAAAAATTACTGATTCAGCTTTTCCAAAGTTTTAAACTTTCGAAAATCGGGTGCTTATTTACTCGCTTAACACTCATAATGTCGGCAAGGTTCATTTGCAAAAAAAGCAAGATGAATCGGTGACGAAAGCCCAAATAGAATGCTTGGTGGTGCAGTCAGCGTATTCAGAAAGCGTCTTTTTGAAATCCTCTTGCGTTGTTTTTACCCTTACAAATACAGGCGTTTTCACGGGGTAGCCAGTATTTCAAAGAAACAGATATTTACCATGGGGGTTACTGGTTAATTATTTAAAATTTTTCAAAATAAATGAACATGAAAAAAATGATCCTTCTAGTACTGGCTGCATTTTTCTTTTTTGCAAAATCGCATGCACAACAAAAACGCGAAAGGTTTGACCCGCTAAATGATAAAAGAGTTATGAATGGCTATACTGTCCGGCTCATTCCTGCGATCGGCGGCGGTTTTGGATATGATATATTGGAGAATAACAAAATCGTGCTGCACCAGTACCGAAGCCCGATGCCTTTTTTTCCGAAGGGAGTTGCCAAAAAGGAAGATGCCTATAAATTGGCAGATTGGGCGATTGGTGACTACAAGGCTCATGGGCATTGGAGCAATATGGTGCCTCCGCATGTTGCGCGTGAACTGAAAATTGAAACCCATTAATTAATCTCAAAAGCCTGTTATGAGAAAGATTTTTACGCTTATCGTTTGTGTTTTAGTTTTTATTGTTTGCACAAATGCACAACTGAATTTATACGGGCTTACCCACAACGGTGGAGCAAACGGCACGGGCACTATTTTAAACTATCAGTCTCTAACAGGCAATGCGGTGGCAGCAAAAAGTTTTGATCCCATTGCCCTGGCAAATCCTAGATATGCGTCTTTAATACAAGCCAGTGACGGTAATCTTTATGGGATGACCAATGCTGGGGGGAATAATGGATACGGAGGAATTTTTACATGGAACCCAACCTCGTTGACTTATGTTATTTTATACAATTTCGATTATACTCATGGCGCCAATCCTTACGGAAGCTTGGTACAAGGCAGCGATGGCAATATTTACGGAACGGCCAGTTCGGGAGGCACTAATGGCGCTGGAGTTATTTTTTCATGGAACCCAACCGCCTCAACTTATACTGTTTTATACAATTTTGACAATACAACCGGAGCTAGTCCCCTCAGCAGCTTGATACAAGCCAGTGATGGCAATCTATATGGTATGGCCTATGACGGGGGTGCTAATGGATATGGAGTATTTTTTTCGTGGAGCCCAACCGCATCAACTTATACTGATTTATATAATTTTGACAATACAAACGGGGCTAATCCTTATGGCGGCCTGGTGCAAGCCAGTGATGGCAATTTGTACGGAATGACTACTCTAGGAGGTAGTGGAAATGGAGTCATATTTTCCTGGAACTTGACTGGTTCTTCTTATACTTTGTTAGAAAACTTTGCAAGCAATAAAGCAGGAGATTTTCCAAGTGGCAGCCTCTTAAAAGCAACTGATGGCAATCTTTATGGAATGACTAACGAGGGCGGTGCTAATGGATATGGAGTTATATTTTCCTGGAACCCATCCAGTTCGATCTATCAGGTCATTTTCAATTTTGATAACGCCAAGGGCGGCAATCCTATTAATAACGGTCTGATCCAGGCAAAGGATGGGAGCTTTTACGGGATGGCCGCATCAGGCGGCAGTAATGGATATGGAGTGATATTTTCCTGGAACCCTTCCACCTCAACCTATACTGTTTTATACAATTTTGATAATACTCACGGTGGCTATCCATATGGCAGCCTAATACAAGCCAGTGACGGCAATCTTTATGGTACGGCCACTGACGGGGGTACTAGTGGATATGGAGTGATATTTTCCTGGAACCCTTCCACCTCAACCTATACTGTTTTATACAATTTTGATAATACTAACGGGGCTATCCCTTATGGCAGCTTGATACAAACCAGTGATGGCAATCTTTATGGAATGACCTCTCAGGGAGGTTCTAACAATTATTATGGTGTTATATTTTCTATCAACCCAACCACCTCGGTATTTAATGTTCTATACAATTTTGATAATACTCACGGTGGCTTTCCCAATGGTAGTCTGATACAAGGTACTGACGGTAATCTTTATGGAATGACAGATGGGAGTACTAGTGGATATGGAGTTATATTTTCCATTAACCCATCTACCCCGGTATATAATGTTTTATACTATTTCGATGGTATTAATGGTGGCAGTCCAACAGGTAGCATGATACAGGCTAGTGATGGGAATTTATATGGAGCGACGACTTATGGGGGCAACAATGGTTATGGTGTGTTGTTTAATTGGAATCCACTTAGTTCCAGTTACAACAAGATTGCAGATCTTAATCAAACAACTGGCGGGAATCCTCAATACAATGCATTGACTGAGGTGCAGGCCCAACCCACCATTAGTTCATTCAGTCCAACCAGCGGGCCAGTAGGAACTCTGGTAACAATCAACGGGACCAATCTTTCAAACCAAACGACAATAAATATTGGCGGTGTAGCGGCCATTCCGATCTCAAATAATGGGGCACAATTGGTGGCGATGGTGATGCCGGGTGCAACGAGCGGTTCGGTGCAGGTAGGAAATATTGCT
>DATMMJ010000370.1:0-3046 GCA_035569795.1 Puia sp.
AAACAAATATAATATACAGTGTTTAAAGTTCCTTTAACATTTTCTGCTTTTCATAAAAAAACGAAAAGGGATTAAAATCTGCTTTATAAAAGAATGTTAATGCTCCTTATTGTCCTTGGCCGGACAAACCTGAGCTTTAGAGTCTGCGTATATTTGAATAGTATGATATTATCTAGGAAAGGATTGATTAGGGGTTTCTACGTAATTTTACTAGCAATTTTATTTCAACAGTGTACAAATTCCCAAGGCTCAAATAAACTGAAATTAAATGATATGAACAGCGATAAAAAAGAAAATAATCCCGTCTATTCCAGAAATGACTCATCGAAGGTGAATCTCAGCGAGGAAGATTGGAAAAGAATCCTCCCCAAAGATATTTATAGTGTGGCCCGCCAAAAGGGTACTGAACGCCCCTATTCCAGCAAATATGAGTCATCACATGAAATAGGGACTTATTATTGCGCGGTTTGCGGTAATCCATTATTCAGGAGCGATACGAAATTTGAAAGTGGCTGTGGCTGGCCCAGCTTTTATGAAGCGATCAGTAAAAACAGTATTATATACGCTACTGATAATTCATTTGGAATGGAAAGAACTGAAGTGATGTGTGGTAGGTGCAAATCCCATCTGGGTCATTTATTTAATGACGGACCTCCACCTACCGGGTTGAGGTATTGCATTAATGGAGTGGTGTTGGATTTTGACAAGGCCAAAGACGCCGAAAAAAAATATAATACGGAAAATCAAAAACATTCCTGAAAAATCAAGTGGGATCTTCAAAATAAAAAGGCCGTCTCAAAAGTAATTGAGGCGGCTTTTTTCATCTTAAGCTTTTTAGGTGGTTTTATCCACAAAATTACTGTATAAATTAAGCTATTAAAGAAGAGAGTTCAGTATTGTTTTTGTGGTATAAAAGCCATGGCAAGAGGTAAAACATTAACGGTTGTCTTTAAGAGCAACCACCAGCACCAGGCGATGTTATTACCGCCTGATCTAAGCGATTTAATAGCACCAAACCATCCGGTGCGAGTAGTGAATGATATCCTGGAGAAGGTGGATATCACTCAACTGTTACAGCAATATAAGCCAGGGGGCACTAGCAGTTATCATCCCCGTATGCTTCTTAAGGTATTGGTCTATGCTTACATTAATAATGTATACAGCAGCCGTAAAATAGAGGAGGCTGTATCTCAAAATATATTCTACATGTGGCTCAGTGGGATGAGTAAGCCGGATCATAACACCATTAACCGTTTCAGAGGACAGCGCCTGCAAAAAACGTTGCAACCCATTTTCACACAGGTGGTATTGCTGCTGTGCGAAGAAGGATTGCTCAGCCTTAAGGATATTTATACAGACGGCACTAAAATAGAAGCCAATGCTAACCGATATACTTTTGTGTGGGGCAAAGCCATAAAAAGCAGTAGAGAGAAAATGAAGCAACAGTTAAACGAGTTGTGGCAATACGCTCAGCGGGTGGCTGCTTCTGAACTGGATGATACCGATCCTTCCGGCTTTGATAAAATAGATAGGCAAAAAGTGGAACAAACTATTACGGCAATCAATGAAGCTTTGAAGGATAAACCGGTGAGCTCAAAGGTTCGGCAAAAACTTAGATATGCCCAAAAACGGTGGCCAGAGACGCTTGATAAGTATGAGCAACAGGAAAAAATATTGGGGGATCAGCGGACCAGTTATAGCAAAACTGATGTGGACGCCACCTTTATGCGGATGAAGGAAGATCACATGAGGAATGGCCAATTAAAACCAGCTTACAATGTACAGATCAGCACCAATAATCAATATATCGCCTCTTATAGTATCCACCAGAACACCACAGATATAAATACACTGATAGACCATATTAAAGGGCATATCAGACACTTTAAGCAAAAACCCAACAACATCACAGCAGACGCTGGTTATGGCAGTGAACAAAATTATCAGTGGCTGGAAAATAAGCAAATAACGGGCTATGTTAAACACAATCAGTTTGACCGCATGCAGAACGAAAACATTAGAAATAAAAATCCTTTTTCTGCCGATAAGCTTAGCTACGACCCACTTAAAGACCGTTACCTGTGCCCCATTGACAAACCGATGAAAAATATAGGGAACCGGACTACAATAACAAAGGGTGGTTTTGAACAAACCATCACTTATTACGAGGCTAAAAAATGCGAGGGTTGCCCACTAAGGAGCAAATGTCATCAAGGGAAAGGCAATCGCATCATAGCGGTTAATCACAATCTTAACCGGTTAAAATATAAGGCAGAGAAACGGCTGAAAAGTAAGCGGGGCATTCAAAAACGCAAAAAACGCTGCTTCGACACCGAACCCGTGTTCGCGGATATCAAGCATAATCACCAGTTCAAAAGGTTCATGCTCAGGGGTATCGAAAAAGTAAGCATTGAAACAGGTTTATTAGCATTGGCGCACAATCTGAGAAAAAAAGTAGCCTAAAATGGGCAAAGTCCTCTAAAAAATCCACCTGTCCTGGTTGACAAACTCAAACATCTAAATAAAATGTATAAAAACGTACATAGTCCTATAAAATAAAAAAAGACCGTCTCTTATATTTGAGACGGCCCCTTCTTTTTTGTACTGGAGATTAGAATTTGAAAGATCGTAGCAATTCTTTTCTTGACGGCCATTTACAACAAGTCAATATCCTTGTGTCTGTGACATATACAAAATGGATACTTTTTACTTAAGGAATTTAATTTGACCCATATTTCTCTATTTACTGTGGGGAATTTTCGATTTAATTCCGAGGAATTTTTGCCATCATTTTTCTTTCCAAGGGATATTTGTTTTTTTTTTGAACTTTCTGGGGAAGAATTTTTGAAGAGCATGTTATTCAATTGATGGTAAATTTAATTGGTGAAAATCCATTATTTTATTATCCTTCTTTTTGGAGATTTTAATGGCTTTTCGGAAACTTCAAGAAAGTAAAAAGTCTCAAATTCAATAGCAGTTGGTTGATATCTCGGTCCAAGTTTATTTGGAATAAGAAGGGTAGGATAAAGGTAGATTCTAAAATCCT
>DATMMJ010000371.1:0-9489 GCA_035569795.1 Puia sp.
AACTTCTCGAATCCGTGAGCATCCCGACAAAGCGGCTTAATAAGCTCATATTGGAGAGCGTATTGATATGTCTGACTATACCATCTTTCTGATCCAGGAACCACCAAGATGAACCCCATTGGATTTTACCTACAACAGAACCATCATTGAAATTGCCAATCATGGTTGCCATGAGTTCGTTGTCAGCAGGATTGAGATTATACAGGATTGTTTTTGCAAGGGTATTGTTACTATCTAAACTATTCAAAAACCTGGATAGCGATTTCGCTTGAGAAAAGTCGCCGATGGAATCCCAACCGGTATCTCTACCCAGGAGTCCAAGCATGCGGCTGTTGTTGTTGCGCAGCGCCCCCAGATGGAATTGTTGTACCCAACCCTTCTCGTGGTCCCACTCAGCAAAAGAAAAGAGCATCGCTGATTTAAATTTTCTTATCTCGTGATCATCCAGTATCCGACCGCTTCTTGCTTTATTAAAAATGGCCTCGATTTCTGCCTGGGTGTACTCTTCTGCATATATTTGTTCCAGCCCATGATCTGAAATAGTGCACCCATTCTCGCCAAAAAAATCATGTCGGTTTTTCAATGCATCCAAATAATCACTCAAGTAGGTGACCGATCTTTCAGAAGCTTTTTCTATTTTTTTTATATACCTATTGAACTCAGCAGGATCATCCACGTCCATAGCAGCATCAGGCCTGAATGCCGGCAACACAGGTATTTCATATGCATCTTTTTTTATTTGTTGATGATACTGCAAGGAATCTGCGGGATCATCTGTGGTGCATATCAGGCGCAGGTTCATTTTGCGGATCAGGTTTTTTACAGAATATTCCGGCGCTTTGAGTTTTTCTGTGCACTCATCATAAATCTTCCTGGCCGTTCCTGCATTCAGGATTTCATGCACCCCGAAGTAGCGACGCAGCTCCAGATGCGCCCAATGATATAGGGGGTTTCCCATAGTATAGGGAACGGTCTCTGCCCATTTTTGAAATTTTTCCCAATCGCTTGCAGGTCCCGTGATATAATTTTCATCCACGCCATTGGTGCGCATGGCCCTCCATTTGTAATGATCACCATTAAGCCATATCTCGGTAAGATTATCAAATTGCTTGTCCTCTGCTATTTGCTGCGGTGGCAGATGGCAGTGATAATCTATGATGGGAATATTTTTTGCAAAATCATGATAAAGCTGTACCGCCGTTCCCGAATGCAATAAAAAATCATCATCCAAAAAATTTCTCATGCCAGATTAATTTATGATGAAAGTCAGCGTCTGATAAATTCCACTGTACAACTTTAATTTATTTTTCCTTCTATGTTTTCAAGTGTTTTTTTTGCACCCTGGTTCATCAGCAAACTAAGATTTGCATGCACTGCCTCTGCAAAACCTCTTATCTCTGTAAGGTCACAACCCCAAAGCTTTTGATTGCTCAAGGTGTCTTCAACCAATTTGCTGAGATCCTTTTGCTGCCAAAGATCATGATAATAGGAAGCACTCTCATCGGTGATCAGATATTTCTGCCCGTTTATTTCGCCATAATATTTACCAGCTGATGACTCGACAGATTTCATGAATAATAAATACCCGGCGAACCCAAGGGACATGTTACCGGGCACCTTACCAAAGCGCTGAAAATAATTTTTTATCGTGGGCACATTGCGCATGCGCATTTTTGAAGTGTATTGCAGGGTGATGCTTAGCCAATGGTGCTCAATATAAGGATTACGGTAACGATTTAACACTTTTGCAGCAAAGTCTAAAGCCTGGTCTATGGATAAATTATTGGCTTTGATCGCTGGTGCTATTTCCTCACACATCAGGTTTTTTATGAACCAAGCGAAACTAACATCACTCATTGCTCCCTTGACCGTTCCAAAACCCGCGAGATAGGCCAAGCCACAACTAAAAGTGTGTGAGCCATTCAATAAGCGCAATTTCAATTCTCTGAATAAAGTGATGTCCGCCGCAATTACAACTCCTGGATCTGCACCGGCGAACGATAATATTTCTTTTACTTTTTCATTTGAAGATTCAATAGCCCAGAGCCTGTACTCTTCTGAGGTGATCATCAGTTCATCCTCATACCCCACGATGGCTTCCACTTTCCTTTGCTCCGCAGCATTCAATTTTCCAGGAACAATGCGGTCAACGAGTGAATTGCAGAAACAATTTGCACTCATGAGCCACTGAATAAAAACCTCTTCCAACCCATTTTGCCGGGCTAGTTCTTCCAGAATAGAAAACAGCTTTTCCCCATTTTGAGGTATGAGTTCTGTTGGGATGATCACCATGCCCTTTGATGGATCGCCACGGAAAATCTTATATCGCTCATATAAGCAGGCGAGCAATTTTCCTGGGAAAGACTCTGGTGGTGATGCATGTACATTGTCTTGCGTTAATACAAGACCAACTTCAGTCGTGTTTGATATGACAATCTGTATATCGGGACTGGCTGCGCACAGTAGAATCTCCGCCCAATCTTTTTTTGCAAACAGGAGCCTACTGACTGAAGCATTAATAATATTATAATCCTCATTTTTACCGTCTCTTGTTCCCCGCACACACAAAGTGTATAGACAATCCTGCTTTTTAAAAGCATCCCCAGCGTCACCGTCCGTAGATTTAACCATCACAACCCGCCCATTAAATATCTTTTTCTTGTTCGCTTTGTCAATGAAATAATCACACAAACCGCGCAGGAGCACGCCAGTACCAAATTGCAGTACTTTTTCCGGCAATTCGAAATATTCATTGTCAGGAACCTCCACGCCCGTTGCATTGATCTGTCCAATATTTTGTTTTGATAATAACACGCAGGGAACAAGTATTGCATTTAATTTAATCTACCAGCCTCCACCTTTCGCTGACAAACTAAAATTAAATGTAATATCCGTATTTAATCTAATTTTATTTCCTGATCTGACTCTAGACTGTTGCCATGTAATGCGTTTAAGAAAATGGTAACGTCATATTAATAATTGTACTAAAATCAATAAAGAGAATACAGGGTGATATAAAAAATCAAGGTTTATGAAAATAGTGCTGATTTACATTTTTTTTTCTTCTGGTTTTTTTTCCATGGTTAGTGCACAAAGTATAAATAAACTTTTACCTCCTGGCGAAAAATGGAAAGATGACAAAGGCAATTTCATCAACGCGCACGGAGCCGGGGTTCTATTATATAAGGATACGTATTACCTCTTTGGCGAGATAAAAAGTGGCAGGACACGGCTTGTGCCAAAACAAACCTGGGAAGACTACCGAGTGGAATCAGGTGGGGTTTCCTGCTATTCATCTAAAGACTTGCTGCACTGGAAATACGAAGGCGTAGCTTTAGCCCCCAACAAACGAGACTCGTCAACTGATATCCATACTAGTAAAGTGATAGAGAGGCCAAAAGTGATTTATAACGAAACGACAAAACAGTTTGTGATGTGGATGCACATTGATAGGGAAGATTACAGCTACGCCCGTGCAGGTGTTGCCGTTAGCACGCGGCCAAAAGGTCCTTATAAATACATCAGGAGCATGCGTCCGAACGGCCAGATGTCAAGAGACTTGACCTTGTTCAAAGATGATAACGGTAAAGCCTATCTGATCTATGCATCAGAGAATAATAACACGATGCAGGTTTGCCTTCTCTCTGGCGACTATCTATCGCCAACAAAAAAATACATCCGCATTTTGGTAAACAACAGGCGCGAAGCGCCGGCCATGTTTAAATTTCAAGGAAAGTATTTTCTGATCACTTCACTATGCAGCGGATGGGACCCTAACCCGGCAAGGTATGCAGTCGCAGACAGCGTCATGGGCTCTTGGAAGCAAATGGGCAATCCCTGCACTGGCAAGGATTCAGCTACTACTTTTAATGCTCAAAGCACTTTCGTGTTGCCACTAAATAAAAAAACCGGCTCGTTCATTTTCATGGCTGACCGCTGGAACAAACTTGACCTGGAGGATTCCAGATACCTGTGGCTTCCTTTGGTAGTCCATCAGAGCCAGGTTAAAATAGATTTTTGAATTTCTGATGAGTTACATACCGGGTAACCATAGCTTTAGTCTTGGAATACAAATTTTTTTGCTGATTAATATTTATCGAAGTGCTCACGCCTACAGGAAGATTTATTCCCAAGGCGATAGTCATAGTTTTCGTCAATCTGGAAAATGAGCCAACTTGTCGGTTGGTCGGGCGCGGTTCCATTTTTCCCGTCAACAAAAGGAGGGTATCTCCTAACTAAACGCATTTATTCCAATAAAAAAATCAAAGGCAATAAATCGATAGTTAATATTTCAGTTCACCCAATTTTTCAAGTGCATACAATAGCGCCGTAACATGCATGCTTTGGACAATCTTATTTTCCCGCAGTAACTGCTTGGCTTCATCCATAGAGAACAGATAAATTTCTATTTCCTCATTGTGGTCAAGCGTCTGCTGCTGAACAAGTTTTCCACCTGTCGCAAGAAAAATATGCATCCAGTTATTATTGGTGGAGGGGTTTGCAGAAGTCTTGCCAAGATATTCAAAATGTTCAAACCTATAGCCGGTTTCTTCTAGTAATTCTCTTGCAATGGCGTCCTGCAACGATCGGTCGGTGTTATCCACACAACCGCCGGGTATTTCATAATTAGTTTGCCCAAGCGCATGGCGGTATTGTCTTTCCATAATCACCTTACCATCTGCTGTCAGCGCAACAGCAGTGACCCAGGTTGGGAACTCATAAACATAATATGGCGAAACAATTTTGCCATCCGGTGTTTCACAGGTTTCCTTTTTTATAGTGAACCAGGTGGCTTTGTACAAATATTCAGAAGCGAGTGTTTTCCAGCTTAGATCTTTCATAATTTTATAATTCGGAGCCACAGTCAGGGTTTGAGGTAGTAGATTTGACGGATGCCCCTTTTATAGAGTCCAGGATTCGGATTTATTCACCATCCATTCATCTCGCGCAAGGTCATAATGTGAGACACATGATGCTTTCCATGCCATGCATACATGCCTAAAAAATGCCAGAGTGTGAAAGTCTTTTTATGTTCCGGATGATAAACCGTGCGCTGCCATCCCTGCTCCGGGAGACTTTTAATGGCTGCGTACCAGCGTGCATGCAGCGCATGCAAAAGTGTTAAGGTAATATTAACGGGAAGAGTTTTCACGTCATCCATCTCTGCCCAAAGTTTTTCATCATAACCTTTGATTGTCGGGTTGTCTTCCGTTAGCCCAAGCTTGAACCTAATGTATGCATTCATGTGGCTATCTCCAATATGATGCACCAGCTGTTTCACGGTCCATCCACCCTCACGGTAAGGGGTATCTAACCCTGCGGCATCTAAATTCAAAATAGAGTCTTCCAGCAGTTGCGGCAGGTATTTAATATCATTGAGCCAAATTTCTTTTTGCTCATTGGAATATTGTTTGGCCTCATATCTGCCTATGGGATAACGCGGGTCTTGGGCCATAGTTTTTATTTTTTTTACGGGTGCGGTGCCATTTTCTGGTTGCGTTCGGTTGACCACCCACAAACTTATGATTCCTCTCTGAGTGTGTGGCCTGTGAGCTGGATGAAAACATCTTCCAGATTTGCCTGCTTGACCTCTTTAGTTTTCTCAAAGCCCGTTGCAACCAATTTATCGATCAATTTATCAGGTGTATCCATCGCAATGATCTTTCCCGAATCAATGATTGCAACCCGGTCGCAGAGCACTTCGGCCTCATCCATATAATGGGTGGTGATAATCACTGTGGTGCCCTTTGAGCGGATATCTTTTACCAAGTCCCATAAGTTGCGCCGCGCCTGCGGGTCAAGGCCGGTGGTAGGTTCATCCAAAAAAATAATTTTGGGGTGATTGATCAGGGTCGTGGCAATGGAAAAACGTTGCTTCTGTCCTCCACTCAATTCTTTGTATTTTGCTTTGGCCTTATCGCGCAAGTTCACTGTATCCAGCAGTTCCAAAGGCTTTACTTTCTCATTATACAAACCACCGAATAATTCGATCAGCTCTGTAAGTTTCAGTCCCGGGTAATATCCCGAAGTCTGCAATTGGACCCCGATGATCTTTTTAATCTGGTCGGGGGACTTGTCAAGATCAATGCCATCCACATTCACAGTGCCGCTCGTTTTTTCACGAAGTGTTTCGATGATCTCTAGTGTGGTAGATTTGCCTGCGCCATTGGGTCCAAGCAGGCCAAAAATTTCCCCTTCACTTACATCAAAACTGATGCCTTTCACGGCCTCAAAATCGCCGTATTTTTTAGTAAGGTTTTTTACTGAGATAATCGTTTTTGCTGGCATAAGGAGGCAATTTACAGAACTCAGGTTTGCGTTCCAATAAATTTATATGGATCGTTTATTGGGCAGCGGTGGTAAAGATGATGGGGAAGGAATTATTATCATTTAGTAAATATTTCGGTATAATACATATTCCCGTCTTTTCCTTTCGCAACCCCAATACCAGTAAAATGGTAGTCACCTTCCATATTTTTCCTGTGTTGTGTGCTTTGCAGCCACACATCCACGACTTGCTTAGCATTCAAATGTCCATAAGCCACATTTTCCGCACTGGCACTCGTGCTGCCGAGCCGGCCTTCAATTGCTTTGATGCGTTCTGAAAAACCTGCATGGCCAAAAGAAATTTTCCCTGACGCCATATTGCCGCTATGCTCTAAAGCAGCGGAAGATTCTATATCGCTTAATTGCAAAGGTTTTAGCCCAACGGCTGCGCGGTGCCGATTGATGAGTCTGAAAATCTCGGTTTCTATCTTGCTGATGGACGGTGTCTGCCAATTTTGAGGCGACAACTCCATGGTATTGGAGTTTTTAAAACTGAAAAAAAAGCAAACACTCAATGCAACAGAAAAACGAACGAAGCGAGAAATGATCAACTGCATACTATTTATTTATGAGATAAAGAATATTTTGTGATGGTAAAGTAGCAAATATTTAGTTCTCTTCGAGTGCCATGCAGTCCTATGCAAATGCCGATTCATGAGGCAGAAACTGGACTGGGAACCGCGAGTGATAGGAATCAAAAGAAATTCCTTAACTTCATACCATAGCTTAATCCTAAAACTAAAAACATGCGTTCAACCAGCCGAATGTTAAAGCCAAATGCGAAAACCCTAATTGGGATCTTCTGGATTATTTTAGCAGTCATCTACATCTCAGACAAAGTGATCAATCATTTGCAAATCCGGTTACTTGACTGGATCTGCTGGGTTTCTATATTGATTGCTGGAGTGATTTCCATCAATGAAGGAATCAGGGATACCAAGAAGAGCTCCTTGAATAGTTGAGTAAAAGGCTCAGAGTTCAAGCTCCATTTTCACATCAGCAGAACCATATGGCGAATTGATTGCAGGAACGTGATAAAATCCGTATTTACTATATAATTTTATCGCTCTCTGTAACTGGCTATTGGAAAAAAGCATCAATTTTTTCACGCCAATTTCTTTTGCTTTATTAAGGCATTTTTCAAGAAGCAATTTGCTTATACCTTTTCCCTGGTGCTCAAGGGCTACGGCCATCTTCACTAATTCATATTCAAGATCATGCTCCTTCATTATGGCGGCGCTACCAACAATTTCTTCTCCATATCGGGCAAGATAAATAAACCCGCCGCTGTCAATAATCGTTTTCCGCGGGTTGTCAAGAATCATCAGGTCATGCGTTTCGGCCAGGTTATATTTATTCAGCCATTCAAGATTCAATTGCCTGAAATGCACTTCGTATTTATCTTCATAGTCAATAATACTAATCATAAATAATTTACTCAATGCTCAATTCGAAATACACTTTTCCAATTCTTCCATCATTGCCTTGCTACCCGCAAAAAAAGGTGATCGCTGGTGCAATGCAGTAGGCACAATATCCAAAATTCTTTCTCTGCCATTGGTGGCTTTCCCGCCGCATACTTCCATAATAAAAGCAAAAGGGTTGCATTCGTAAAGCAGCCGGAGTTTACCATTAGGCTTATCCACAGTGGCAGGGTACATGAAGATGCCTCCTTTGATCAGATTGCGATGCACATCTGACACCATGGAGCCAATATACCGCTGCGCATAAGGCCCCCCGTTAGTCTTGTTTTTCCTCTGGCAGAGGTCGATATATTTTTTAATCCCCTCTTCAAACTTAAAAAAATTGCCGTGGTTCACTGAATAAATCTTCCCGTTTTCAGGGCATTTGACATCAGGATGACTCAAGGTGAATTCACCAATTGAAGGGTCGAGTGTGAAGCCATTCACTCCTCTTCTTGTTGCATACACCATCATGGTAGAGGAACCATAAATGATATAGCCCGCCGCGACTTGTTTTATTCCCGGTTGCAAAAAATCTTGCTTAGTGCAAGGGCTGCCTTTTTCTGTAACCCTTCTATACACGCCAAAAATGGTACCAATGGACACATTTACGTCGACATTGCCGCTGCCATCCAGCGGATCGAAAAGGCAAACATACTTAGAGTTATTGCTGATCTCATCATCAAAGACAGCTATATCATCCAGTTCTTCGCTGCCAATGCCCGCACAGCTGATGCCATGGCGTAGCACACCCATAAATTGATTATTTGCAAACACATCCAATTTCTTCACGTCCTCGCCCTGCACGTTCATGCTTCCTGCATCACCGAGTATGTCTACAAGACCAGCCTTGTTCACTTCCACATTTACGCGTTTTGCAGCAAGGCCAATATCTCGTAATAAATTACTTAGTTCGCCAGTGGCATTAGGGAATTCGCGTAGCTGCTGAATGGTAAATTCGTCGAGCGTAAGGACTCTTCTGTTCACAATCATCTTAGTGGCAATCTTTTGTATGAGCAATGATGCGGCAAAAATAATATTAGATTTTGTACAACCCTTTTGATCCACTCAAAGCAAAATCAACGCTCTCAACTGGCCAAGGCCTTATTTTCAATCGAATCCATTCTCCCATCCCTCTTTTTTAAGCTTCTCCACATTTTTCATCACTTCAGATTCAAGCGTAGTCTTGTAAGCAGAAATTTTATGGCCAAGACTTTCATCGAATGCGCCCAGAATCGTGGCTGCTAATATGCCGGCGTTCTTTGCCGCGTTGAGTGCAACTGTGGCAACGGGTATCCCATTTGGCATTTGCAAAATCGATAATACAGAATCCCATCCATCGATGGAGTTGGAAGATTTTATAGGCACACCGATTACCGGCAAAGAAGTTATGGATGCAATCATGCCAGGCAAATGCGCAGCGCCGCCTGCCCCTGCTATGATAACTTTGAGACCCCGGTCCCTTGCTTTTGATGCATACCCGACCATGCGCAAAGGCGTGCGATGTGCGGATACAATTGTAAGCTCGTACGCAATGTCAAATTGTTTTAAAATATCAGCAGCAGCCTGCATTACAGGAAGGTCGCTGTCGCTGCCCATGATGATGCCCACTTGTATCATTGTAGTTTCCAATTAATTTTATGGATTGAAGTTAGGAATTAGAAATAAGAAACCGTTAATACCAATTAAGAAAGTAGCA
>DATMMJ010000372.1:0-5409 GCA_035569795.1 Puia sp.
AAAGCCCGTCTCTCAATTTGGGCTCGAACCAGGTACTTTTCGGTGGCATGATATTGCCACTGTCCGCTATATCAATCAATTGTTGCATGCTAACGGGATGCAGGCTGAAGGCAGCTTTCATTTCACCGCTGTCAACGCGTCTCTGCAATTCTTCCAATCCGCGAATCCCCCCAACAAAATCAATGCGCCTATCGGTTCTCACATCTTTTATAGCAAGAATTTTATCTAGCACGCTGTTTTGCAAGATGGAAACATCCAGAACACCGATTGGATCCTCTTCGTAGGAGCCAGACCTTGCAACCAGTTCGTACCAACTTCCCTTGAGGTACATACCGAACTCATGGAACTGTGTGGGGGAAAAGGTACTCTCCACTTTGCCCACAAAAAAATCGTGTTGGAGGCTACGCAAAAATCCCTCCTCGCTCAACCCGTTTAGATCTTTCACAACGCGGTTGTATTCCAATATCCGCAATTGGTTTGCGGGAAACAGTGTAGTGAGAAAATAATTGCTTTGTTCTGTTGGGTGATTTCCCAAGGCTTGTCGCACCTTGGCTGCAGACGCAGCGCGGTGATGACCATCGGCTATATATGTAGTAGCAACCGTTTCTGCAAAGTACATGGTAATACGATCATTTGTTGCATCATCATTAACTACCCAAACGATATGCTGTACGCCGTCACCAGTAGTGAAATCATATTCTGCAGGATGGCTTGCTTTCCAATCTTCGATCTCCTTATTAAGCCGCTCATTGGACTTATATGCGAGAAATACATTGCCTGTTTGGGCGCAAGTCGTTTCTATATGCGTGATGCGATCCAATTCTTTGTCCGGCCTGGTGAGCTCATGCTTTTTGATAATACTGTTTTCATAGTCGTCAATAGAACTCAGGCTTACCAAACCCGTCTGAGTTCTGTTATTCATGATTAACTGGTAAATGTAATAGCAGGGTTTTTCCTCACTGAATAAAGTCCCCAGCTGCTGAAAAAGATCCAGGTTTTCTTTTGCTTTTTGATACACCTGTGTGGAATGGGGGTCCGTGCCAGCAGGCAAATCAATCTCCGATTTTGTAATATGCAGAAAAGAGTATGCATTGTCCTTGGCTTCGTTTCTTGCTTCTTCTGAACTGAGGACATCATAGGGCTGGGACGCTACTTTTGAAGCCAGTTCTTTTGTTGGGCGCAAAGCTTTTAAGGGTCTGATAATCGCCATGTATTTTCCGATTTGATTAATTTGCTGTTTAGCTATTACGAGCTGCGAAATCTTTCATTAAATCTGTGAGTGCCTGAACGCTTTCCATTGGCAGCGCATTATATAAGCTTGCACGGAATCCGCCCACGCTGCGATGGCCTTTGATACCAACCATGCCGTTTTCTTTGCACTGGCCAAGGAAATTTTTTTCCAGTTCTGGGTTATCGATCACAAAAACAACATTCATTTTGCTCCTGTCTTCGGTAGCAACCGTGGGCCGGAAAATCGGGATGCTGTCTAAGGTGTCGTACAATAATTTTGCCTTGTCGCGATTGCGTTTCTCCATTTCAGGTATGCCTCCACTTTGTTTCAGCCAGCGCAGCGTAAGCATGCAAACGTATACTGCGAAAACCGGAGGTGTATTGAGCATGGATCCGCTTTTTATATGATTCCTGTAATCCATCATGGTCGGGAGGTTCCGGTTCACCTTTCCAAGAATATCTTTTTTTACAATTACCAGGTTGACCCCTGCAGCCCCAATGTTTTTTTGTGCGCCTGCATAAATTAAGCTGAAACGATTGAAGTCAATCGTTGTGCTGAGGATATCGCTGCTCATGTCTGCAATCAGCGCAACGTTGGTTTGCGGGATGGAATGCATCTGCGTTCCTTCTATGGTATTGTTGGTTGTGTAATGAAAATATTTTGCTGCTGGAGGAATCACATAATTTTTCGGAATGTAAGAGTAGTTCTTGTCTTTTGAGGAAGCGACCACATCCACGTTGCCAAACAGTTTTGCTTCTTTGATTGCTTTGAGTCCCCAGGTACCGCAATCAAGATAGGCAGCAGTTTCATTATCGTTCAGTAAGTTCATCGGGACTTGGAAAAACTGCGTAGATGCCCCCCCGTGCAGGAAAAGTACTTCATGCTCATCATCCAGTTTCATAAGTTCTTTAACGGAAGCAACTGCTTCATCCATCACTTCCTGGAAAAGCGCAGTGCGGTGCCCTAGTTCAAGAATGGATAAACCGGTGTTGTTAAAATCAATAATGGCGTTACTTGCCTGTTCAAAGACTTCTTTTGGCAGAATGCTCGGGCCGGAATTGAAATTGTGGACCACTTTGGTATAATTTATTGTTGACATGGATGCAAAAGTAACAAAAAAGTCAGTGGTGCATGGGCCACGGTGAATGAGGATAAATGCGCGTACGAATTGAATTCATGACGCAAGAAAAAAGGGGAGTTAGTGCATTACTACGGTCGAAACAAATTACGCACTTATTTTATGCGGTTGTTCTGATGGGGTACTCTCCGACTCCTCAGATGAACCAGGTCAACATCTATATGTTATCTATCCTCCTCAATCTCTGTTACGCCGCCAGATATGGCAAACTTCATTGCGTCAGCAGAACTGATATCTGAGAGCACACGCACACGTTCTTTTTTTACAAAGTATAAATTGCCTGCAAAGGCATAGGATTGTGGAACATATACTGCGACATAATCTTGTAAATCAAATTGATCCAACTCTTCCTGCGTTATGAAGCCAACTTTCCACACATCCAGCGCTTCGATGCTTACCAGGACGGCTTTATCAAATTTGCGCTTGTTGCCTGCAAAGGCTTCAAAAAAATCTTTCACCGTGGTGTAAATAATTTTAATGCCCGGTGTCTTTTCTAAAATCTTATCAAAAAGTTCAACCAAACGGCTCACAATGAAGGAAGAAGAGATGTAACCAACCAGCAGTACGATGACAATTACAACAATGAAACCCAGGCCAGGTATACGTCTGGGCGACCCAAATTCATCAACACCAAGCCAGTTGGGCAGCACTCCGTGAATCAGGTTCGGCAAAATGCCATCAATCCAGTTAAATAAAGAAGTAACAGCAAATATGGTGATGGCGATAGGCGCCAGAATAATCAATCCCTGCAAAAAATATTGAAAAAGCTTGCGTAGGAATTGCCTGATTTTCATAAACACTTGATTGGCTGTTCAAAATTAGTCATTCACAAGCAGCTTGTTAAATATTAATATCCAAATACGCGGCAAGGGAGCAACTGTGCAACAGGCTTGCCATTCATCCAGCATAGTTTCCGCGGATAAAAATAATATTAAATTCATATTGGAAACTTTGGTAACAAAAAAAGTTTCCATAGTTTTGTGCCTGAATAAAGTGAAAATGGAAATGAAAGAAAGAATACTGGAAAAGGCAAACGAACTGTTTATGCGCTATGGCATCCGTTCCATAACCATGGATGAGATCGCCGCACAGCTGGGCATCAGCAAGAAAACAATCTACCAGTTTTACGCCGATAAGGATCAGATAGTCGAAGCTGTGGTAGGGCAGGAAATAAAACGGAATGAGCAGGAATGCGTGCATTTTCGCAGTGATTCTGAAAATGCCGTGCAAGAGATATTCATGGCTGTACTTGAAACAGAGGAAATGCTCAAAGGAATGAACCCGCTGATTATGTACGATCTGGAAAAGCATCACCCCAAATCATATAAGAGATTTAAAGACCATAAGCAGCAGTTTTTGCTCAGCGCAGTCAAAGCTAACCTGCAGCGTGGGAAAACTGAAGAGCTTTACAGGCCCGAACTAAATATTGATATTGTGGCGAGACATCGTATAGAATCTTTGTTTATGGCTTTTAACCCGGATGTATTTCCTCACACCCGCTATAAAATGGGTGAAGTACTTAGCGAAATTGCTTATTTATTTTTATTCGGCATTACGACGTCCAAAGGCAGGAAAATGATTGAAAAATATATGCAGAAAAATGTCCAACAAAATAAACATGGATTGTATGAGTAATATGGGAAAAATAATTTTGACGGTTTTGTTTGCAAACCTTATTATAGCTTCTTATGCGCAAAACAATGCCGCAGTGCACCAGTTTTCAATCCAACAGTGCATTGATTATTCGCGCCAGCATAGTGCACAGGTAAAAAATGCCATGCTCGACTTAGAGATACAGGTGCAGACTAATAAAGGGATTACTGCAGGCGCTTTGCCCACAATAACTGCAATTGGATCTTCAACGGACTATTTCCAAACACCCATTACCCTGGTGCCTGCCCAATTTTTTGGCGGAGCGCCAGGCACTTACGAGGCCGTTAGTTTTCAACCGAAATACAATGCGTCAGCCAATTTTCAATTTACCCAAACCATATTTGACGGGCAGGTATTTGTAGGATTGCAAGCGAGAAAAGCTTCTATTGATTATTATCAGAAGGCTATTGATATTTCTCGTGAAAACATTAGCGTGAACGTATATAAAATATACTATCAATTGGTTGTGAGTAAAACACAAATGTCCCAAATTGAAGCCAACATTTCAAGAGCTCAAAAATTGCTGAATGATAGCAAAGCAATGTATGATAATGGCTTTCAGGAAAAGTTAGACGTTGATAAAGCCACCGTGCAGCTTGCTAACCTGCAAACACAAAAGCAATCTACACAAACCATCGTCGACAACGGTTATCTCGGCCTAAAATTTTTGATTGGGATGCCAACAAGAGATTCGTTGGCCCTAACTGACAATTTTACTGAAGATGACCTGAAAAGCGGGGTGCTGGATAATGCTTCTTACAAGTACGATGACAGGAATGACTATCAGGGACTACAGCTCTCAAAAGAGTTGGGCGAGTACAACATCAAACGATATAAATATAGCTATCTGCCCACTGCGAGCATTAATGCAGCATTTCAAAAAAATGCAATAAACAACACCTACGATTTTTTCAGCAAATCCGGTACTTGGTATACTACTTCCTATGCCGGGCTAAGTATCAACGTCCCCATTTTCAGCGGGTTTGCAAAAGATGCGAATCTAAAAAAAGCAAGACTCCAACTGCAGCAAACGGAGAACCTGATCGAGAATTTAAAAATTTCAATTGACAATGATGTGACGCAGGCACAAAATAAATTCCGCACAGATATACTTACGGTAGATTTTCAAAAGAAAAATATGGTGCTTGCTGAATCTGTTTACGATCAGACCAAAAAGAAATATGAGTCAGGCCTCGCATCAAACACCGATATCACTAATGCGCAAACAGACCTCATCACCGCGCAAACAAATTTCATCAACGCACTTTACGATGCGGTGCTTGCAAAAGTGGATTATCAAAAAGCAATCGGCAAACTTAAATATTAACTCAATTGATTAAATATAGTTTTATGAAAAAAATAATGAACATAGTGTTGGCTGCAGAAA
>DATMMJ010000373.1:0-5186 GCA_035569795.1 Puia sp.
TTCTCGAAAATGCACCTGGTCATCAATAATACCGGGCAATAAATGCATTCCTTCCCCTTTGATTTCTTTTGCAAGGATTGTAGGTTGTATATTCGCATTTACTTTTTCGATCCGCCCATTTTTTATCAGCACATCGCCTGAGAATGTTGACCCTTCATTAACGATGGATATATTTTTTATCAGGTAGTTTTGCATGTTTTAAATTGAAACTCACTAAAACGCAATCATGACGCAATTTAGAAAAACCATTGTAAGGCTTTGCATAATTTTCTTTTTGCCTACCGCCTGTTTTGCCCAATCTACTTTTTTGCCGCAGGGCTCCAAATCCGAACATTTTCTTGACCGCATGGAAATATTGTTGCAAACAAATCCAGAACTTAACATTTCCACAGCCAAACCCATTAGCCGCAAGCTGGCAGTGGATATTGCTCAGCTGTCGGACTCTTTGCACCATTTTTATCCTTATGATTATTTTTACCGGCTTTCTGCCATTGATCAGTACAACCTGCACGACTTGCTGATGAACAATATCGAGTGGGTGAACGGACAAAAGGAGAGCTTCAATAGCAAGAAACCGCTTTTGGATGCTTTTTATAAGCATAAGGCGAATTTCTATGAAGTAAATGCAAAAGATTTTTTTCTTGTAGGCGATCCGGTGATTCAGGAAACGCAATCCTATCAATATAATAACAACGAGAGAGTCTTTCTCAATGCAAAGGGCCTTACTTTACGCGGTTTGATCGCCAATAAGCTCGGGTTCTCAGCTTATTTAACAGACAATCAGGAGAGAGGACCTGACTACTTTCAGGATCGGGTAACCGCTTCTGGCTATCCCGCGGTCCCTGGCACCGGTTATTATAAACCTTTTAAGAAAACAGCTTTTGACTATTTTGATAACCGTGCCTCTATCTATTTCAATGCACTGAAATATTTTGATTTCCAATTTGGCTATGATAAAAATTTTATTGGCAATGGTTATCGCAGCCTGTTCCTGAGCGATTATGCAGCCCCTTACCTTTTTTTGAAATTCAATTTGAGAATCTGGAAACTGAATTACCAAAACATTTATATGGAACTGATCAACCAACACCAGCTTGGCGATTATCAGTATCCCAAAAAATACGGAGTAGTCCACCACCTTAGCGTCAATGCAGCACCATGGCTGAATATCGGGTTGTACGAAAATGTGATATTCACTAGGGCAGACCACTTTGATTTCTCCTACCTAAACCCGGTAATCTTCTTGGTTTCCGCACAGCAGCAAAATGGCAGCCCCGATAAAACAACAGTAGGATTTGACTTTAAAGCCAATGTCGGGCACGCGACCCAATTTTATGGGCAGTTGCTAATCAATGAATTCATATTAAGTCAGGTCGTTCATTATTCCCGTGGCTATTGGGCAAATAAACAAGGATTGCAGTTTGGAATGAAATATATCGATGCCTTCAATTTGAAGAACTTAGACCTGCAGATAGAAACGAACATAGTGAGACCATTTACCTACTCCCACAACGATTCCGTTGGTAGTTTTTCTCATTATAATCAGCCTCTGGCCCACCCCCTCGGTGCAAACTTTGACGAATTCATTTTGCTTGCGCATTACCAACCTGCTTACAAGTGGAATATAGAAGGTAAATTGATTTATTACAGGCAGGGCATTGATTCACCGGGAACAAACGCAAATTTTGGCAGTAACATATTTAAAGATTACACCACCCGATCAGCAGGAGATTATGGCTATAAAATCGGCTCCGGTCTTTTGACCACCTGTGTTAACGTATCTGGTTTGATTTCATATGAGGTAAAGGAGAACCTGTATGTTGACGCCTCTGCCACATACAGGAATTATATGATACACGATGCTTTTAATACCGTGAATGGATCAGCAACATTTACCCTAGGCATAAGGATGAACGTGTTCAGGAGGCAGTATGATTATTGAGGGTTTACCCCCCCGCGCGCTGGGATTGATACCCCATTACAAAAAAATTGAGATATTCAAAAGGCCTGGTCCCATATTAGCCAAGCTCTGGCAAACGGAATGCATGCTGGTTGCGGAGAAAGACCATTATTATTCGATTTTGCCAATAGGCACAATCCCATTTTTTAGCCAGGTTCGCAAAGGATTGAATAGATACATCTAAGCAATTGACAACCAACTGAGATGGACAAAACCGTTCTCTGGATCAATTACAATAAAGAAGGGTTAGCATTCCATAACCTATTGTTAAACACTTCCTTGTTAACACTCGATAATGAATGTCTTTGTATCAATTTAAATTTCTATCCTTCAAATATTAAAGAGAAAACAATCATCCGCGAGTTGAGTTTGTCAATAGTGCTTGAATAGATCAGATTGGGGTCACGGTCGTGGATGTTGATGAGGCCATCGCTTATCTTTATTTCTGGGGAAAGGATGAAGACAGGGAAATAAAATTGAAAGCCGATGCCCGCCTCAATGCTAAAATCATAAGGCTTCAGTTTCACAAGGTCTTGTGCTTTTCTTGCGCTGGCGTTGGATGCAAGGTCGTATTGGTAGTTCACTCCGCCGAGCATGTACACACGAAAATTATTAATCCGGTCAGACAGAAATTTAATCTGCACGGGAAAACCAAGCAGTATGGATTCCACCTGTTTGGTAACTTCTAATTGCTTCCCGGTGGAGGCAGACAAAATATTATATTTAAGGTTTTTGTATGAAAACAACAATTGCGGAAACACTACCCTGAATTGAAAATGGTCGCTAATTCGCAGTGTGTGCATTCCGGCAAGGCCAAATCCGCCAGTGTTCAGGGGGTTGACTGAAAGTATGCTATCCTGCTGTAAAAAAGATGGGTGAGCACCTACCTGGAAATGGGAAGTGTTGGCTATAAGGGCTATGCCAAGATGGTAAAACTTGTCGTCATTATCCGGCAGGTTCAGGTCATCGCGCAATTGAGCGTGGCTGTTGAATGAAAACGACAGGAAGCTGCAAAAAAATGCTGCATAAACAATCGTATTTCTTTTCATCTGCAATAAATAGCTAAATGAGATAAACACCTATATATAAATTATTTATTAGAGTAAATCCGCCTCAGGATGAGTTCTTAGAACAAAATAACGACCGCTGGGCAATTTAATTGCAACAGCAAAAGTTAAAAAAGCGGATAGTTGCCCCATAGCGGAGCAAGACCAATCAGGGGAAGAAAATTCAGGCATGTTCCAGCAAGCATTCCTTATAAATCCCAATATCTACATGAAGGGATTGTTTTTTCAGCTGCTCAATAATATTTGCAGCATCTGCCTGTTTGACAAAAAATTCAAGCACATAATTATATACGCTGTTCTCATAATATGCTTCATAAATATTGAGAAACTGGTAAGGTTTTAACCCTTTATAGAAGTCAATTTCCGTGCGCTGGTCTTTTACGAATGCCAATATTTTTATTTCGCCTTTTGCGGTTTTCTTTGTTTGCTCAATTTGCACAGGCGAATAGCCTCCTGCCTGGATCACTCTTACCTGGCCAGCCGGAAATTTATCAGATATTTTACCATTCTGGAAAACAAACTGAAATTCATCCGATGGCCATTCATTTTTTGATATATAACCTAATTTATTCCTTGTGGACTCTTGCCCATATAACGTGATGGCACATGCTTTATTGGTAATAAATTTCTCGGCAAATATTTCCCAGAGCGGAAGAAATTGATTAAGCGGAAGGGAAGTATCAAAACATACAAATTGAAATATCTTGTCTTGTTTCATTTTTTATCGTTATTTACAAAATGACTGAATAGCGAACATTGTACTTCGTTAAGGGATGCGCATCTAATAATTTAGAATAGAATAGGCCTGGATGGGATGCAGGAAGTTGTTTCAAATTCAAAACAAACATTAACTTAAGCGCTTAAAGGTAGTCTATTTAGCTGAAAGATGATTAATTATTTTTCCCAGAACAGAAAACTGCTAAATTGATTTAAGCTAGACGCCCCGCTATTTTTTGGTTGCTCCATAGATGCTACAGATGCCGAAAGTGAGGGTTTTCATATAGGGGGCCTCATAGCCCGCTTTGCTTAAAATTTCTAAAAAATCGCTTCCTTCAGGGAAAGCATTCACCGATGCATTCAAGTACTCGTATGCTTCGCGGCTTTTAGCAACCCATTTGCCGATGCCCGCAGCCGCAGCCTTCATATAAAGGGCATACATTTTCTTAAATACTCCTTGCCTTGGCTTGGAGAATTCAAGCACGACCAATTTTCCGCCGGGCTTTAGTACGCGCAGCATTTCGGTGAGCCCTTTTTCAAGGCTCGCGAAATTGCGAACACCAAATGCAACAGTAATTGCATCAAAGGCGGCATCAGGAAAATCTATTGCTTCGCCATCGCCTGTGTACAATTCTACCAGCCGATTCAAATGGAGTTCTTTTATTTTTTCCTTCCCAAGTTCAAGCATCCCTTCTGAAATATCTATGCCTATTACTTTTTGTGGCTTTAGATATTTTGTCATCATCACCGCAACATCGGCGGTACCTGTTGCCACATCCAATATTATTTGCGGGTTGATTTCGGCAAGTTCTTTAATAGCCTTTTTTCTCCAGCGGACATCAATACCTCCGCTAAGCAAACGGTTCAAAAAATCGTAACGAAGTGCTATGCGGTCGAACATGTCAGCCACCTGCTCTTTCTTCGATAATTTCGAATCCTTAAAAGGCACAACCGAATCATGCGTGTACTTGTGCATTGGGCTGCGAAGTTAAGACAAATTGCATTTAGGGTTTTCACCTGTGAATGCAACCCATTCATCTCCTGGTAGTAAGACGGGCTTTAGGAAATCGGACAGCAAGTTTCAGACTGGCCTCTCTGTGCAAAAACGAAAAAGACGCGCCAATAATAATCGCCATGACTGGACAGACCAAAGGTCTATTCCCTTATTGCAACTGCGCTTTAAACTTTCCATCCGTGATGGCCACGGTATTGCCCTGGAAATCGTAGGCCTGACCAGAAAAAATTCCTGTAACGGTTTTCGTGCTGGTAACGTAGCTAGTGATCGATACAGTCAAAACCGGGGGGACAGCCGTCGCATTTGCCGCGTAAATAATATTTCCTGATTGTACCAAAGTGAGCGAAAAATTAGTGCCTGCTCCTGAGGTAACATAAGAACCCGTATCCAAAGTGGTCCCCGGGAACTGCACGGTTATCCCAAATGC
>DATMMJ010000374.1:0-9876 GCA_035569795.1 Puia sp.
CGTCTTCAATATTTCATTTTTTATCATTCACTATCATGAATAAGCGCTTTTCGATTTCGTTTTTTTATTATCTCGCATTTTTGTTGCTGTTTGCTTATGTCTATGTTTCCGTAACCGCACAAAAACAGTCAGGTGGTTGGCTGCTGATGGCCTTTTTTGTTTCATTGGCAATTGCCTTCCGGGGCTCAAACCTGCTTTCTGGATTTTCATATACTGTTATGATTTTTGCTGCGGTGAGCCTTGCCATGTATTATCCAAAGCATTTTGTATCGGTGGGCGATTTTAAATTGTCAAGGCTGATATTGCCTTTGCTCCAGATTATCATGTTTGGAATGGGCACGGAATTAAGTATAAAACAGTTTAGAGACGTGATAAAAATGCCGAAGGGAATTTTAGTTGGAGTGATGTGTCATTATACTATTATGCCAACCATTGGATTTGTACTGGCTAGCCTATTTGACTTTCCCAAAGAAATAGCCGCAGGCATTGTCCTAGTTGGTTGTTGCCCAAGCGGGCTGGCATCTAATGTGATGTCCTATCTTGCCAAAGCAAATCTTGCATTGTCTGTTTCTGTAACTGCTGTCTCCACTTTGCTCGCGCCCCTGCTCACTCCTTTGTTGATGAACCTACTGGCTGGACAATTTGTGGCAATCCATTTCTGGACGATGGTTTGGGATATCACACAGATAGTGATCATACCAATTATTGCGGGTCTGATATTTCATTATATCATGCGTGGCCGGTTTGCATGGCTGGACAAAGCCATGCCACTAGTTTCTATGGTCGGTATTGCCTTAATAATTGTTGTGATCACAGCGGCCGGAAGAGATAGCCTGATGAAAGTTGGGCTCGTGCTAATCGTGGCGACATGCATTCAAAATTCGGCGGGGTATACTTTAGGATATTGGTCTGCCCGGCTACTAGGATTACCCGAAAGAGATTGCCGCACAGTCTCCCTTGAAGTAGGAATGCAAAACGCAGGGTTGGCGTCGGGACTGGCAGTAACAATGGGAAAGATTGCTACAGTAGGCCTTGCACCCGCTGTGTTTGGGCCGATGATGAATATCACGGGGTCATCGCTTGCAACCTGGTGGCATGGAAAACCTCCAAAAGATAAAAAGAATGTGGTTTATCATTCAAAATAGTGGCTATTCTAAAAGTCGCTCCCTGAAGATTATGCCAATATCTTCTTCAAGTAGTTGTAACTATTCGTTACATTTTGTATCGGTTGCGGGGCTCCGTCCTGCTCCACAAAAAAATATTTCATACCGGATTCTTTCGCATGATCAAAAATGCGTTTGAAGTCAATAACCCCGGAGCCTACTTCTGCAGGATTCATCGTGTTTTTATCAAGGTCTTTTACATGCCATAAGGGATAACGGCCCGGGTGTAGTTTAAATAACTCTACAGGATCTTGTTTTGCTTTTGTTGCCCAGGCAAGATCGAGCTCCATTTTAACCAAATCCTTGTCTGTATTATTTAGAACATAATCGAACGGGCGATTGCCTTCTACTACATCAAACTCTGTTTGATGATTATGATAGGCAAATTGAACGCCATTTTTTTTACAAGCTTCGCCCGCTTTGTTGAAAACATCCACAGCAGTTTTTATTTCCTCCATAGTACTGACAGGAATACTTGAACAAACTAAGAAACTTAACCCGCCTTCAGCAGCTTCATCAGCAAGTTGTTGATAGTTCTCTTTTAAATTTGGCATCTTGGGCCTGTTTTTAATTTGGTCTGCCATTTTTTGTATCCTCGCAGAGTCCTCAGCGGTTTTAGCCATTTTCATGACTTGTGCCATGGTAAAAGGCGATCCTCCTACATGTGCAGAGCGCCAATGCATGCCAGCATCCTTCACCAATGAACCAAATTCTTTTGCCTTGTATCCATAGTAAGTTCCTTTTTGCGATCCTGCACTTTCTACTTCCTTGTAGCCGATGGAAGCTAATTTTTGTAATGTTCCTTTTGTATCGGTAGTCATTAAATTACCCAGGGTATATAATTGAAGACCGATTGACTGCTTCGGACTGGTTCCAAAAAAATAATTAGAACGACCAAGTTGTGGCAACATTATACTTGCTAAAGCGAATGTGCCTGATTGTTGTAAGAATTTTCTTCTGTTTGTCATAATGAGTGTTTTTAATTTATGATATGGAAGTGAGTAATTCCCTAAATCTGTTTCTGGGAAAAGAGATATTTTAAAGCACCTGTTGACCATAAGGCCCACATAACTAAAACAGGTTGAAAGCACAACCGAATTAACCGGGCCTTATCGCTATTAAGTCCAAAAGCGTTAATACCATTTGTGTATTGAGCAATATTTCCCGGGAAAACCAGAATGTAAAATAGAGCCAAAGCAATTCCAATGCTAATTCTTTCTTTTTTCCAAAAAATCAAACTCAACCCTAAAACTAGTTCAACGATACCAGATAAAATAACAATTAAGTTTTTACTAAATGGCACCCAATTAGGTACCTGGGCTTGAAATTCTAATCGTCGAAAGGTAAAATGTCCGATGGCAGCCAAAACCATAAATGCACCCAATAATATTCTAAGGAAGTTTTGCCACTTGTTGGTTTGTACTGGATGCATCATATATTGGGATTGTATTTCAATATTGCTATTTATTGTTTGAGATAGAAAGAATTTAATTTGTTCTTTGCTATGATTTTTTTTTGTCTAGCTGTAACTGCTCGTTACATTTTGCATTGGTTAATGTGCTTTGATCACTTTGATTATATTGATAATTTTCAATCTCGCTTTAATTTGAATAACCAGCGCTTCACATTTTAAAGGGTATAGGATAATGAATTGATAGTCGTCTAAGTGACTTGTCGGAATTTGAATGATCTAATTTTAGCACCCCAAAATTATTGATTATGACTGAAGACGCTTGCAAACAATTATTTCTGTTGGTTCAAATCCTAAGAACCAAGCGTTCAACTTTAGGAGCTGCGATTGATTAATGTTTTCGGGCAACTTTTTGTCCCTAGGAAAGCTTGTTCGCAACGTAGGTGAAAATCTCTTTCTGGTACCCAACTTTTTGAAAAAATGATTATCTTTAAGACAAATTAAAGATCATGTCAACTGACGCGATCAAGAGGGAGATTAATAAAGCTCTTGACCAACTATCCGACAAGGAACTCCAAGACCTTCTTTCATTCATTAAGAACAAAGAGAAAGAACAAACTATTTCCCTGCTAAGCAAGACATCTGTTGAAAAAATCCTAACTGAGGACCAAATCCTTCTCCAGAAACTTGCCCAATGATATCAGTCGCTGAAGTAGACGATCTTTACCCTTCCGTTATTGAAAAAGCTGCTTCTTTGATTGAAAGCATTCTTATCAACCACCCTTTCAAAGATGGCAACAAAAGGATTGGGTACTTGTTATTGCGACTCTATCTTCTCAATAACGATCTTGACATTGTTGCTTCCCAGGATAATAAATATGAATTTGTAATCAACATTGCCTCCGGGACACTTAAGTTTGACGGCATTGTTTCATGGCTAGCTTCCAACACGACTAAGAAGATCGGTGCATAACATTGGCGTTATTCTACAAAAAGACCCCTGGCATTTGGACACTGTGGCAAGAAGGGAACAAAAGACTTTTCCTGAAGCAAACAAAATGCAAATTTATTTACCAATTTAAAGTTGAGTATCATTCAATCGAATTGGACATGAAACCCGGGTTATAGAAGTTGCTTGATAACGCAGAAGCGGAGGGAAAAAATAGCCCTTATCAGCCCTAAAGAGGTTCTCCCTGGCTGTCTTTTCCGCACGCAGAAATCAAATTTCCTAAAATCATATTCAAAGGCCCATTTTGGGAATGACTAGCTGAGGAATTAATTGTAAGTAATGGAAAATCAATAAGTTAGATTTTGGTACGCAATATGAAACTACTATTAACATCGGTACGTAAACTTTTAAAAACAAACAAAATGAAAAAATTAATCTTTGCACTTTTAGTACTTGGAACCTTGTTTTTAAGCTCATGTTATACTGACGGTTATGGTTGTCATGGCAGGAGCCGATTAATGACAAGGGTGCGTTAATAATGATTTTGGCGGGTCTTTAAAATAAATAAAGTACATCATTTTTTTTAGCCCCATTACGTATTTTATTTTTCATTTTTGCAACCACTTTAATTTCCCGGTCAGCAATTGCAGTAACGGCACACCATACTGTTTAAATGAAAAATTATTTATTGACATATTTTCCCTTTTTGCTAACCCAACCAATTCTTTAATTGTATAATGTAATTTAGTCAATTCAAAGTATTTCCTAAATGGCATTATGACTATCTAACTGATCGTATACCAACTTCATGTACTGCTTTTTTTTATAATCAAACCAATCTTGTTGTAATAGCGGATAATCTAGCAGTAAGAACTTAAAATTTTGAAACGGTTTTTTAAACCTAATCGCTTCTTCAAACTGCTGTCGGGTTTTTACCTCTGCAATCCCAGCAACAAATGCCTCCATCATTTGGAAAGATTCATAGTTCTCTAATCCTTCGAATAAAATATATTCAGTGTAATTATTGGCCACGTTATCTATTGTTTCCTGCCAGATCTCCATATCCATCCCCCAGTGGCCTCTTAAATCATCGGGATAATATTCCAGTTCACCAGTCGGTATATGGTAAAAGCATTTCATACCGGAATCCAGATAACCTGCTATTTCTTTTACTGTATCGTTTGATATCGAAACAGGCATAAAATATTTTTACAAAGTTTAAATTATCTTTTTTAACGCATGATTTAACTTTCAGGGATAGTCTTTTTCATAAGTACAAAACCCAATAGTTTTGCCCGGAAACTGTATTATTAAGCACACAACATAATAAGTCTTATGTTGCTTAGACAGTAATGAATCCATTTCTTTAAACTGGCTTTAATTATTAGCCTATTAGTTATTTTTACTCAACACAATTAAAAGCTCAGGGGTGAATCTTGCTACTACTAAATATAGCTGATACATTAAATCCAATTGCTAAATTTTCTCGGCGCTAAAATGATAATTCTCGCCCTCATCTGCCCACTCTTCAATCAAAGAAAGGCCTGATGCGGCGATTAATTCTTTGTATTTCTCTGCTCCTAGAGATATGGAAAGCTGTTCCGTCATGGCATCGTTCCAAGTATTTGCACAATAGGTAGCGGTAAACAGGAATTTTCCACCAGTTTTTAGCGCACGTGCCGCCTTATTAATCAGCATTATTTGCGATTGCTCAGATAGAAGGAACATCAGTCCCCAAGAAATTATGCCATCAAATTGCCAATCAAAGAATGCAGACTCTTCTGCTGCTTCACACGCTATTGGCATGTCTGGGAAGTTCTGGTGGAACACTTTAGCCATGGCAGGAGACGCATCAATTCCAAAAACCTTAATGCCTGCATCAACCAATATCTTGGAAACAGGAATGCCAGTTCCGCAGCCAAGGTCTAGTACAACGGAACCGGGCGGGATCGAATTAGCCCAGCGACGAACAGATGATGTGCCTATGCCGTTGACCGCTATACCCCGGCCTTTGATAAATTGTGAGGCGATGCCTTCGTAGCCGTTTGATTTGTCCATTAATAATTATTAGGCTGATGCTCGATTTGTAACCTTGCAAAGGTAGTTTCTATATAGTGTCAGCGGAGCACTCAGAGGTGACCAGCCAGCAAGTTGGAATAAAAGAGAAATTTCACCAAATTTGAAAGTAGTTGACTCCTTTTTTGAGATTAAAAGTTTAGTTGAAATTCTGGCTTCATTCCAATTCCGTATGGTCCTTGAAGTCTTTTTGTATTTGTTGCCAGTTGACCATTCCAATGCTAAAAATACAGGAATTGTAAGTTTTGATTAGCCACATTAATTGTTCGCGCTTTTGCAAATCCATTGCTGATATATTCTCTGATTTTTTGAATTGCAGGAGGAGCAAGATTCGAAATGATAATAAGCATCCTTTTGTCGTCCACCGGTAGGTTACAACACTACAAATACGAACTCTATTACAAATGTGTGAATGATGTAACTTATTCCTAAATTTGTATAACAATTGTCAGCAGATTATAGCCCAACTTTAGCTGCGCTGATTTGCTGTTCAAAATGCATTTTTTAGATAATTGGGCGATCAATTATCTTCAATTCTTTCAAATAGATTTTAAAACCACATTTATCTTATTATGAAAGTCTTTTTGTTCCTTCTACTCATACTTATTCTCGGAGTACTTGCCTGGTATTTTATCTCCGGGTATCAATCATCAAAAACTGTTTCGGATAAGACATCAGTTACAGATACAATGGTCATCGTCAAGGACTCAATAATAAATGCGAAGGCATTTGACACTATCCCTTTGGGTTTTTACCAAGGCATGCTGCCTTGCAAAAATTGCGAAGGCATCCAGCGCACTATCATGTTTTCAGATGATGGTCATTTTAAAATGGAAGAATTAAACTGGGGCAAAGAAACAATGGCAAAAAGAACTGACGGTACCTGGGAGAAAGAAAAAGGGAGGTTCCTGCTCTACCAGGGTAAAAAAGTAGTGGCTAAATACAAGTTTGTAAAAGATAGCCTGATCAATACTGAAAATCTTGGCGCCCGTGTCCCGGATTCCATGTCCAGGCAATATGCCTTATTTAAAAAGAATACATCGCCTGAAAACCCCTCCTGGAAAAAAAGAAAGTCCGAAGGAGTTGATATCATCGGGACCGGTAGTGAACCTTTTTGGAGCATTGAGATTGATAACAGAAAATATATATTATTCAAAATAGCAAAGTCTGAAAAACCAGTCATTGTTCCTATTGAGAAGCCCTTGATCACAAAGGATAGTATTGTTTATTCCATTGTGACAGAGGCTGGTGCGGTCTTGAGAATTTCTATCTCTTCCAATTTTTGCAGTGATGGAATTAGCGATCATTTATATGAATATAAAATGAGCGTCTGGTATAAAGGGCAATCCTATAAGGGATGCGCAGTCATTATGAACCCCGAAAGCGAGGGTCTATAGATTTTCATGCCTGGAACGCTTGATTATAGGATGCAGGGGACGGTGTCCCCTCACCCGCGTCCCCAATTATGACTTTGCGTGGATTTCTCAATTCTCTCATTAGGATCTTTTACTCAAATATTGGCCTTATGCTTCGCTTCATTAGTGGCAACAGGCTTGAAAACAAAATTCGAGCTAATGTTGCAAGGAACGAGCATGACTAAAGTAGAATCAATAATTATAAAAGGGATCTTATGGGAGGCAAAAACTGACTACGCCTCCATTTGATACTTACATCAACTCGTTTTTATTGACCAAGAGCGACATCAAACCGGTATGACATCGTAGCAGAGGCCCCCAGGTTATTTTGAATTACAACCTCTCCTTCCGTTATTGCGGTTACCTCAAGACGAAGACTGCAACTATAAATGATTGGAAGAGCGTGCCACTGCTCAGTTGGATCAGAATCGTAAGTGGCATAAGCTGCTACAAACCCACGGTCAATCGCAGCTTGGGTGATTGCAGGTATGGAGAAAGTATAATTTTGGGAAGAGCCAATAGTAATATCATTATAAAATATGCTTTGCAAACTGGGCTGCTGATTTGGGCTTTGCTGGTTTTCAGCGTTGTTTGAAAGAGCAGGGCCCTGCTTGGTGCAGCTGGTGAAAATAATGATAAGTGCAAACCAGAGTAGTAATGGTGAAAGATGTTTAATTTTTCTCATAAACTTCTTTTAAAATACGCGGGGGATGTTCCAACTTTAAATTTACATCATTCGCTGACTGCAAAAATAATTTTTTGTTGCTGGCTCAGGTCTGATATTCGCCTAGAGCAATTTGTGCAGTGGCCGCGCTTCAAAAGGTATTGTCCGCTGTCTTTATGACTGGCTTCAGCCGCAGACATCTGCATGCAACCAAAATCAGAGTTGTTGGTGAAGCAAAAAAACTTGATTCCCCGATCACCAAGAGTGTGGGTAGTTGAATGATAAATTCCAAATTAGTCAGCAGCAAGGCAGCCTAATAGATCTTTTTTTATAAAATCAGCAAATTCGGTCGACCCTTTGTAATTAAAATGGGAATAATCGTAATAGTAATTGATGGATTTTGGCATGGAGTAACCATCTACAAATTTGATGTCCTTTGATTTGCAATATGCATGCAGCATCCTGTCAAAATCTCTGAAGGTAAAGTCTTCTTCGATACTGCCTTTTATCATTCCAATATCCATTTTGTTTTCTGTGTAATCACCAAATGGTATAGCATCTGAAATATAGACAGGTATTGCTCCGATCTGTTTGATTGCAGCAGTCATTTCACCCAGGTTACTGAAATATTTTTTTTGATCATATCCCGGCTGCAATTTTAGAACATCTGTCTTAGAAACATTCCTTTCCAGTTTAGACCACTCGGCTTTCTGATGGCCTATCATAATTTTGCTTTTGAATATCTTCTGATATTGCTGATAACATATCCTTATGTAGGGCTTTATTATGGACGAGTAGAGTCTTATTTTATCCGCCATCTCTTGCGTTTTATTATTATCTTCTTTGTAGTTAAATGGATTCAGCAAGACAATAATATAATCGGGGTGGAAGTTTTTCAAATATTTAGTTATCGCATTAGTCATTATATTAATGGAAGCCCCATCAATGCCCGCGTTGTTTATCCAATATTGCTTATCCAGTTCAAGTTTGCCTATCCAGGAATCTTTAAATTCTAAATAAAAGCTTTGCGTGGTACTGCTTCCCACAAAGAAGATTTTTTTTCTTTTTATGGTATCTGAATAATTTTCACCAAATTCTCCTATGTTATTGTATTGCTTGTGAATGACTTCCGGCAGCTCAGGTATTTTATCATTTTTATAAAACAGGGTACGGTTGATATTTGCTGAAAAGTCATCACCAACAAGAGGGTCATATACCTGCAGGCAAATGGCAAATAAAAAAAAGCACATAATGGAAAATAGAGCAACTCTTTTTATAAATACTTTCATTGGGATCAAAATTGAAAATAAATGAAGTCGGTTTTAGTATTATAAAAATTGAAATAAAGTATGAGCACTGAAAAGACCAAATAAATGCCCCAGCGTATTTGTGTATTTAGTTTTAAGCCCATGTAGGCAATGGCAAATTCATAGTCCCGGCCAGACCACTCTACTGTTAAAAAGAAAACTATAAATAATAAAATGTACCAAGGCATTATATCCGGGGTTGTAAATAGAGATCTGGTGAATATATTATGTATGAAGTGATAGGCTTGCTGCAACGATTCAGACCTGAAAATGATAAATGTAAACATCACCAAAGTAAATGTGGCTAGTACATTTATTAGCTCTCCAAAAGAGGGCAGCAGCTTACCGGTTGCTATTTTTTTCCTTTTATTCATGGTGCCTTTCACAATCAGGGGAATGAAGTAACAGCCGTGCAAAAAACCAAACAGCACGTACGTCCAGTTGGCCCCATGCCAGATCCCGCAGATAGTGAAATTGATCACTATCGCAAAAATCAACCCAGCCTTGCCGTAATCCCTGAAGGCAATACTTAATGGTGTAAAAACATAGTCCGTCAGCCAGGATGTTAACGACATGTGCCATTTGCGCCAGAACTCAGCAATATTCTGGGCAAAGAATGGAAAATCAAAGTTCCTCGCGATATTAAAACCCAAAAGCCGGGAGATACCTATTGCCATATCGGAGTACCCTGAAAAATCTGCATAGAGCTGGATGGTATACAAGAATGCTCCTAAAAGCAATGAGCTGGAAGAGTAGGATGCATAATTATTAAAGATCTGGTTTGTAAAAGGAGCACAATTATCAGCTATCACAATTTTTTTGAAGAGCCCCCATAAAATCTGGCGCAGGCCGTCTATTGCCTGGTTAGAATCAAATGTTCTGTTTCTTTCT
>DATMMJ010000375.1:0-6011 GCA_035569795.1 Puia sp.
TTCATAAAAAAATTTGCTGCATTAGATTTTTGAAATATCCATAAACACAAAAGCCATAGTTACGTGCTCCGTCCATCGTAGTAAAATAAAAAACTGCTGTAGCTCTCGCTTAAGAAATTTTTAAGAGCCTTTCCACTGCCATTTCCAGGGTTTCTTTTTTCTTTGCAAAGCAAAAGCGCACTACTTTGTTGTCTGTCCCAGACTGATAAAATGCAGATACGGGAATAGCTGCAACACCGTATTCTTTGGTGATTCGTATCGCAAAATCTTTCTCGCTCTCCATGCTGATCTGATCATACTGAAACAGCTGAAAATAGGATCCATGGCTTTGCAAAGCCCTAAATTTTGTCTGCTCCATGAGCTTCTGGAAATAGTCTCTTTTCTTTTGCATGAACGTTCCCAGCGACTGATAGGATTCTTTATTTCTCAAAAAGGAGGCGAGCCCTACCTGAGCCGGCGCGTTGCAGCTAAAACAATTGAATTGATGCACTTTCCTGAACTCTACCATCATTTCTTTAGATGTCACGCAATATCCCAGCTTCCATCCCGTACAGTGATATACTTTGCCAAACGAAAAACATACAAAACTTCTTTCCAATAAATCAGGATAGCGCAGAATGGACTGATGCAGTATGTTATCGAAGATGAGATGCTCATAGACTTCATCGGATAAAATAATGATGTTGGAATCCCGCACGATGGCTCTAAGTTGCTCTATATCCCCTGCACTCAAAACCGCGCCGGTTGGATTGTGGGGAGAGTTCAGCATGATGACGCGCGTTTTTGCAGTTAACTTTTCCCTCACTTCATCCCAGTCAATGTTATAATCAGGGAATTTCAGATTGACGAGCACAGGCACCCCTTTATTGATCTCAATGTTCGGGATATAGCTATCATAAGCCGGTTCAAAGACAATGACTTCATCACCGGGCTCAAGCACGGCAGTGAGGGCGGTATAAATTGCATATGTGCCGCCAGGGGTGATGGTAATCTGCGTTTGAGGATCTACGTTAGTATTATATAAATAGGTGATTTTCTCCGTGATGGACTCGCGCAAAGGCAGATAGCCCTGCATGGGCACATATTGATTGAATCCATCCTGCATCGCCTCGTGTACGAGTGCAATCAACCGTTCATCCATTGGATAATCAGGAAAGCCCTGGCCAAGGTTCACTGCCCCGTGCTGCGTGGCCAATGCACTCATCACCGTGAAAATGGTCGTGCCCACATGGGGGAGCTTAGAGGTGATCTGCAATGTTTAAAATTAAAAATGAGTAAATTAAACTGAAAGTAAATTTAGGAGGATTTGGGAAATTGTTTGGGGGATATTTATTTCCATAATCGGTCCCCGCCTCCACATAGAAAATTTCTATCTTCACAACACATTTCTTGCAGCGATGCCCGGACATGGCTTTCGTTTAATGGCAGTAGCCTTGTCCCATTAAAACGTGAAGATTAAAAACTATGGGAAACAGCAGGGATGCCTGTCATCATGCGATTTAACGGGCATGCACAAATGAAAAATCGTCTTGGCCTGTATGGAAACTGGTTCCCTTGAAAGAAAGATGGATTTCGCTTGATTTGGGGGCCGGGGTACACGCAGGAGAAAATCATGGAATTCTCCAATCAAGGGACGCATCAGAACCTGATCAAAAAATTTGCCTATGACAAACGTAAATCCCTCGTATGGCTAAATGGGCGAATAATAGAAAGCTATGATAAGAAAATGGCTTTGGCTGCTTTGCATATTCCTTGCAATTATAATCGGTCTTTACCCGGGACTTTATTTTGTCCTGGACAGAAAATTTGGATTGCTGGGCTCAAAGACCGATCGGCTCTTAAGTGATGTTTTCTGGAATATTGGGTTTTACATACATATTATCTTTTCTGGAATTGCGCTGCTTGCAGGCTGGCCGCAATTCAGCAAAAAACTGAGGAAAAATCATATAGAGCTGCACAGGAAAATTGGGAAATTGTATGTGGCTTGCGCACTCCTGGGCGCGGCCGCCGGATTTTATATCGCATTTCACGCAACAGGTGGGATGATTGCTTCGGTTGGTTTTATTTGTTTGGCGCTGGTTTGGTTCACGACCACTTTATCTGCTTACATCCATATTAAAAACGCGCGGATTACCCTGCACCAAAAGATGATGATTTATAGTTATGCGGCTTGTTTTGCAGCAGTAACACTGAGGATCTGGCTTCCTGCTTTGGTGATATGCACCAAAGATTTTACCACGTCTTACATAATTGTTGCTTGGCTTTGCTGGATACCTAACTTGATTTTTGCAGGTTTCCTGGCAAGAAAAATCAGCCGTGCTCCGCTACACCAAGTGATAAGCTGATTTTTGAAAACCCTTTACTGAAGCAAGTTTCGCTCCGTTTTGCACTGTTTGTTGCTAAGTTTTTTTCCCCTATTTTTGCAATCCTTTTAGAAATAGCACATAAAAAGAATCTATGTCAGTTATTCAGCAAATCCGTGATAAAGCCGCATGGCTCGTGTTTGGCCTTATCGCTCTCAGTTTGATTGGGTTTTTAGCGATGGACGCTTTTGTGGGCAAGAGCAGGATTTTCGGCGGCAATACCAATATATTAGGCACAGTGGATGGTAACGAAATCGAGTATCCAAAGTTTCAACTGCTTGTTGACCAAATGGAAAGCCAGTATAAGGCACAAGGGATGCAAGTGAACGATATGATGTCCCAGAACATCAAAAACCAGGTCTGGAACCAGTTAGTGGAAAACGATGTACTCGATAAAATATACAAAAAAGCAGGGATTGATGTGAGCGATAAGGAATTGAACGACATGCTTGCGGGTCCAAATCCAGTGCAAGGAATCAAACGTTCTTTTACAGATCCGAAAACTGGCATTTTCGATGCGCAAGGGGCAGCTGCTACCATCAATCAGCTAACAGCAATTTACAAAGGCAATAAAAAAACGGATAAGAGCTATGATCAGGCAAAATTACTTTTAGAAGAATATGAACCGCAATGGATATCGGAGCGTGAGAGAGACAAGTATCTTGCCATGCTGGCCAATAGTGCATATGTCCCAAAATGGATGGCTGAGAAAACCATTGCGGACCAAAGCCTGGTTGCTAGCATATCTTACGTGAACACGCCGTATTCCACCATCGCAGACAGTACCGTCAAAGTGAGCGATGAGGAGATCAGTGATTATGTACAAAATCACAAAGAGCAATATAAGCAACAGGAATCCAGGAGCATAGCCTATGTAACTTTTAACGCAGCACCAACACCACAAGACAGTGCTGGCCTGTTAAAACTATTAACGGATCTCAAAAAAGAATTCGACACAACCCATAACACAGAAACATTCATTGCCAGGAACGGATCAGACATGGCTTTTGCTGATTCTTATTTCCCAAAATCGAAAATCCAGGTACCAAAAAAAGATTCCGTTTTTGCACTTGCGAAAAACGGGGTATTTGGGCCATACCTTGACGGTGGCGATTATGTTCTTGCAAAAAAACTAGACGAAAAGATAATGCCTGACTCCGTCAGGGCCCGGCATATTCTAATAGCTACAGTTGACCCAAAAACAGGACAGCCTACATTAGAGGACAGCCTGGCAAAAAAGAAAATTGACAGCATTAAAAATCTAATTGACAAAGGCGGCCGTTTCGACAGCCTTGCAGCAAAACTTTCCGATGATGAGAGCAGCAAAGTAAAAGGTGGCGATCTCGGCTATTTTGCATCCGGCACCATGGTGAAGGAATTCAACGACTATTGTTTTGGCGGGAAAAAAGGCGACAAGAAAATCGTTAAAACACAATTCGGTTACCATTATATTGAAATCACAGATCAGAAAAATTTTGAGCCTGCATACAAAGTTGCATACATGGCCAAAAAGATTGAGCCAAGTAATGAGACGGACCAGAACGCATCGGGCCTTTCAAGCCAGTTTGCGGGAGAAAGCCGCAACCAGACTGCTTTTGAAGAGAATGTAAAAAAAAGCAACCTGCAAAAGCTCCTGGCTCCGGAAATTGACCCCACAGCTAGTTCCATTGCGGGCCTCGGCACAAACCGTCAGTTAGTGAAATGGATGTATGATGATAAAACCAGCCTGGGCGATGTTTCCGACCCTTACACCGTAGGAGATAAATGGGTTGTGGCCCTGCTCACAGAAATCAATCATGAAGGAACCATGAGACCGGGCAAAGCGAGGCCAGTTGTGGAGCCCATATTGCGTAACCAGAAAAAATCGGAACTGATCATTAAAAAGATCGGTGTGCCAAGTTCTCTGGAAGCAGCAGCTAAAGCAACGGGCCAGCAAATTCAAAAAGCAGACAGCATTAGCTTTTCTTCCTCCATCATCCCAAATGTTGGACAGGAAGCGAAGGTGATCGGATCTTCATTTAATAAGCTCTTAATCGGCAAACCTGCCTCAGCACCCATTGCGGGCAATGGCGGTGTGTTTGTAATCAAGGTAGGGCAGGTAATTGCAAAACCCAACCCGGGCGCTGATATGGAGCAACTGCGCCTCAACCAGGAGCAGCAGGAGAAATCAATGATAACATACCGCGCCTTGGAAGGTTTGAAAAAGAATGCAACGATTAAAGACAACAGATCGAAATTTTTCTAAGTAGTAGCATATTTTTCTTGAATGCAGGCTGGTCTGGGCCCGGGTTTTTGTTTCCTTGGATTTCCTTTTATTAGTTTTCGGGGGGCTGGTTCCCCCTAAGGCCCGCGTGAAACTTTTTCCAGCGTATCTTTGTTTTAATCAGTAAACGAGCACATGAGTGAAGAAATTATAAATAAAGTTGCCCTTAGCCCGCTAGTGACCCTTGACCTGGAAGCGTATTACCCCAAAGAAGAAATTGTGGTTTTTGACCTGAAACCCTTTCTTTTTATGGAATTGATTTTGAAGGAAAAAGATTTCCGTACCGCGTTGCAAAATAGGGATTGGTCTGTTTATCAGGATAAAATTATTGCAGTTACCTGTTCGGCAGATGCAGTAATTCCCGTATGGGCGTATATGTTAGTGGCAGCATATCTTGAGCCGGTTGCAGCGGACGTGATCATGGGTGATGAGAAAAAAGCGACAGAGCAAATATTATTGAAGAAAATTCAGGCAATAAAAATGGAAGATTTTGTTGATAAGCGGGTTGTAGTGAAAGGATGCGGGGAGGTGCAAATTGGTGAGTTTGCCTATATGGAAATCACAAAACGACTCCGCCCGGTTGCTAAGACCATCATGTACGGGGAGCCATGCAGTACAGTGCCTGTGTATAAAAAGAAATGATCTGCTATTATGGTTGTCATCAGAGCTGCAAGGATGGAAGATCTGGATGCGCTTGCACATTTATTTGATTTATACAGGATCTTTTATGGTAAGGCTTCAGACGTTGAAGAAGCAAAGAAATTCCTCTCTCAAAGAATCAGAGACAAAGAGTCCGTGATATATGTAGCTGATGATGAAAAAAATTTGCTTGGTTTCACCCAACTTTACCCGCAATTTTCCAGTACCCGGATGAAGCGTTCCTGGCTGCTAAACGACTTGTTTGTTTTGAAAGAACATCGCCAGAGAGGGATTTCAAAACTTCTGATTGAAAGGGCAAAAAATTTAGCCCTCAAAACCGGTGCTGCGGGGATATTGCTGGAAACAGATAAAAGTAATCAGGTTGGCAACCGGCTGTATCTTTCCAAAGGTTTTGTTTTAAACGATAAAAGCAATTTTTATTGGTGGGAATATACGCAGTAGTGTGTGTGTGTGCTATGCGCCGATCCCTTAACTGAGTAAAATAAAAATGCCACGATTTAAACGCTCCCTAGACCACTCCCGCCCGCTCAAAGCATCTTTCCCCTCATGACCAAGTACGCTACGCTAAAATAAATTATCAACCCGGTTACATCCACGAGTGTTGCCACAAACGGAGCAGACGATGCTGCCGGGTCCGCTCCCAGTTTTTTTAGAACTAAAGGCAACATGGAGCCAGATATAGTCCCCCAAAGCACTACACCAATCAATGCAAAAAATACAGTAGT
>DATMMJ010000376.1:0-2590 GCA_035569795.1 Puia sp.
TACCTGCATACTCCGTTTGTTTGACAAAGTAAAAATTACAGAACCAAAAGTAAAGCCGGATTTGTTTGGCAGGTGAGCACGGCAAATTGGATTGTTCGTATCGTCTTTTGAACGTAAGGCTGACTTGATAAATGCATCGTCCTTATCTTTTGATTCGACAGCTCTTCTCATCAAAGCAGCATAACGGATTTCGCTATTTTTTGACTTTGTGTTGCCCGCTAAAAAATTCTTGTAGTAGGACTGGTACAGGGGTTTTATATCACTATTTGCAACCGGGTGATTGGTATGGTAAACAATTCCCGAAGCGTCAGGGTAAACCCGTGCAACTTTACCAGCAGACGCTTCAAAATCATACACACTGTCTACTATTCCTAAAATATAGTTCTGACCAGATGCATGGTGCGTGTTTTGCAAAAAATGCAAGGCGTCACTTCCTTTTTTCCTTGCCAGCAGAGCTCTGATCATAAATGATACAGGCAATCCATCAGTGCTGGCGTTCAACTGCATTAGTGTATTAACACAAACACCTATGCCGAATTCATTCACACCGTTTAAAGCAACCTGGCCCGCATAGGTTAAAATAAATTGTTCCGGGGTAGTGCGATTAGGTAGGATATGAAGCACTGTTTGATAATTGTCAGTGTAAGCTTCAATGTCCATATTTTGAGAAACATAGGCAGGATTTCCTTTCATCGCGGGGACGCCAATGCTGCTGCAATGATGATGGACAGAATCATTATTGAAGTTGTCTTCATAAACCCAGAGTTCATCACCTAATTGAGCGGCTAACATGTCATCAAAGCTTTGCTCTGCGCCTGCCGCAATGCCTCTTACCTCTTCTAAAATGTCCGGTGTAAGTCTTTTGATAGCAGGAATAAAATTTGTACTTGCCAGAAATTGGCGCACAAAACTGTCTGGAGGTACACGAGTTGCTTCTTTAATATTCTTTTTCCAAAGAGCTGTAACTTCGGCTATTTCTTTTTTTAATTGTTGTCCATGCTGATAGCCTCTTTGATAACCGCTGCCCGATACAGTTATTATTCTCAATTGTCTTTTACTCGAATTGTTTTGGGCAAACCCATAAATAAATAATTGTGCGAATAAAACAGGTAGAATTATATATTTCATAAACATCGATTTAATTGGATACGTGCATGTCCGCTGCGGGCATTTTTTTATTCTTCACGGATGCTTGCCAACTTTTCTCCAAGTTTAACTAGCTCATTCGGGTCAGAATGATATTTATTGTTCTGGATAATTCCAGAGTATTCCAAAGTCGAAAAAAATGGTCTTCTGTCTGGCAGGTAAAAAAATCTATGAGCATACATTCCATACTTTTCAAGTCTGTGAGAAATTGTCGGCACGAATGATTTTGCCTTCTTATAAAACACTTTTGCATTTCCCTTTTGAAGCTGTTTGGAAATCATGTGGTCAAAGTCAATTAAATATTGGTCAATAATAATTGTGTCGCTTCTCAAAGCATTGGAGACGAGCAAATGAATCAAGTTTGAAAGCTCATCTTTATTTAAGTCATTTGACGTTTCAATGACGCTTTGTTTTATCAGCTTTTCTTTCAAATAAATAATCGCTTTTTGTCCAATGTCAACAAGAACAATTTTTTTGTCCGCGGACGTATCTACCAGTTTCACTAAAATAAAAGTCGTGTCAGTCCAATTGGGCTTGTGTGATGTCTGCTGGGCAAAGATTTGCGACGAAGCAACAAGAAATATTATAGTAAGTGTACATCTCATTAGCGACCGCATTTCCAGCAGCACGCTAATTTATGATATAAGCGGCAGTACATAAAAAAATTCGACTATGAAGACAATAGCTTTAGAGCTCTACATTTTATATTGATCGTTGCCCAATCCATTCTTGCAGGGATATTCCCGCTTTAAGGTCAGTATCTCAAAGGCGTTTTTGTTCTTACTGTCATAATTAAGTAGGGAAGCCTGTGATCACGTTTTCGCACAACTGAAAATGACCCCTCTGTACTTTTTAAAGCAATCATGCAATGCGATCCCGTGGTCCACATTACTGAGCGCAAAAAAATAAGCGTAACTTATGATCAGTTGAGAACGGCTCTAATCCTTTTATAAATAGTACGAACCTCTAGGCGCCAAAAAAAAAATCCTGATTTTATTCAGGATCTTCAAGGACAATTTGGGCCGGTTACTCTTTAGGATGGATTGGATTTCTTAATGTTCTTTCATTGGATCGGATATATCAAATGTACCTGGTTGCAGCTTGCCTGGCAAGAGCAGAATCACCCGATTTTCATTCGTAGTTCTACGAGAGCCAGTGCGCTTAAACCGAGCCATTTCGCTAAAATATATGCTGGATAATGGTTTGGGCGCAGTAAAGAACTGTCATTTATGATTCCAGAGGTGGACCTGGATTCGATCTTGCTGAAAAAATAAATTTGCAAATTTAGGAATCATGTAATATGCCGTGGACCTACTCTTCTAACTTAGTCTTAGTTTTAATATATATTGATGGATACGAAAATAAAAAAATTGCGCTTTGACATTTCTGGCTATTATTTCATTGGGCTATTTGGGCTTGTCCTGTTAGGCTTCTGGCCTTCTTA
>DATMMJ010000377.1:0-6617 GCA_035569795.1 Puia sp.
GCTTCGACAGGTTTGTAGTTATTTATATCTGCCTTAACTATCCTTCCACCGTCCCCGCTTCCTGGGATTTTTGCAATATCAATTCCTTTTTCTGCTGCTAATCTTTTTGCAAGTGGTGATGCTTTCACTCTCTCGTCTCCGTTCGCTGAAGGCGCATGTTGCTCTGAAGGAGCAGCAGTTGTTGCAGCCGGCTGGCTCTCAGATTGGGAAGCTGATGCTGCAGCTACAGGTGCTGCGTCTTTATTTTTTACCGCATCTACAATTTTTTGCACATCCACTTTTTTGTCATCACCAATTATGGCGAGCAAGTCATTCACCTGAATTTTCTCCCCCTTTTTTGCCCCCACATACAAAAGCTTTCCTGCTTTGTAGCTTTCCAACTCCATCGTTGCTTTGTCGGTTTCGATATCGGCGAGTATGTCGCCCTTTTTAACGGTGTCGCCAACCTTCTTATGCCAGTCAGCAATAACCCCTTCTGTCATTGTATCACTCAGACGCGGCATCAGTATCACTTCTTCCATTTTTGTAATATCAACAGCCGGCGCACTTGGGCCAGCAGGTTTTAGGTCGGGTGCGGGCGCTTTTGAGTCTGCCTTTGGAGTCTCCGCTTTTGGAGGCTCAGCAGATTTAGCCTGGGCGCTGCCAGTGCTTTTTACCAATGAAGAGATGTCTTCACCCGGCTTACCAATTATAGCAAGCAGGTCATTGACCTGTAGCTTAGATCCTTTGTCACCGCCAACGTGCAGCAGGGTCCCATCTTTGTAGCTTTCCAGTTCCATGGTGGCCTTGTCTGTTTCTACCTCAGCAAGCAGATCTCCTTTCTTCACTGGATCGCCCACTTTCTTGTGCCAGGAAGCAATTACACCTTCCGTCATGGTGTCGCTCAGACGGGGCATCAAAATAACTTCAGCCATAGTATTGTAAGTAGTTTTATTTTAATAACGAACCTCGAAATTAATGTAAAAACAGGAATTCAAAGGTACAAGGTTCACTGGGGAGAAATTGTCTGTCAAAATTGAATCTCCTGAAACAGACCGTATGCAATATAAAGACACATTCATCCCAATTTCTGAGTCCTGCCGAGCATTATTTACTGAGATTATTAAGCATTAGTAATACTTTAACAAGGTATTTCATAATTTAAAAGATATTGTTCGTGTTCTAATAAAAAGCAAAAAAATTATTCATTCTGTGATATTAACCAGAAATCAATTTTTCCTTTTATTATTTATGCTTGTTGTTGTGCCATTTTTGGCCAATAAAATAATATGGCTGGCAAACTCCCGGCAAACAAACGGTAGAATGTGGTACACCGGTCACGGTAATCTCGGTTCAGCGCTCGGTATATCCACTTATGCTGTCATCAGGTACCGGGTTGACAAGGACTCTTTATATTTTAACAACAACGTTAATCTGGATATCAGGCCCGGCACAATAGTGCCTGTCCGGTATAAAAAAAGTAATCCGTCAGATGCAGTCGTGGATGACTTTGTAAGCATCTGGGTCGAAACGCTGGTTTACGCACTTTTTCCAATTCTAATTCTATTGGTTCTTTTTCTAATGCCCGAAAGATTCGATCCTATCATACCAAAAAAATCAAAAGTGGTGCTTGGCAAAAAACCGTTTATTCAAATAGTTCACTGAAGGATAAATATCTGTATGGATCAAAATTGAGCTATCCCGGTTAAAGTCTGGGTTTTGCTGGTTGCACTGGTTCTTCAAATGCATTGGCTCCCCGCGTTTTTAATTTCCTGCGATACACTTTATCAACACAGGATATGTAAAGGGTGCTAAAATCGGCACCTCCAAAATAACAATTAGAAATCTGGGCGCCTGGTGAAGGTAATATCGCATTTACTCGACCGAGCTGATCAAGGATCTGAATGCCCAGCCTCGAAGCAACATACACCCGGCCAGCGGTGTCGCACCTGAGGCCGTCGGGCCATGCATTATCTGCATTGTCTGGGTAGTGAAGCCAGCCAAATCGTTGCTTATTACCAAGAGTACCGTCTGGTTCAATAGTATAGATCCACACCCAATGCGAAGCGGACTCAGTAATGTACAACTGCGTCTGATCCGGATTGAGCGTGATCCCGTTGGCAAATTTTAATCCCTCATCCACCAATTTTTTTTCACCGTTTGGTCTGATCAAAAATATTTTGCTTGGATTTTGAGTGCCATCAGGCACGGTCACATAAATGTTCCCGTTTTTTGCAACCACAAGATCATTGCCGGCAATATTATCAGCGATCACGGTTTCTTTTTCATTTGGACCATAGCTGATGATTTGGCTTGTTCCACCGGCAGCAACATAGCGCTTTCCATCAGGGCCAAATGAAGTGCCACTCGCTTTCTTAGCATCAATATTCAAGATTGAAAGTTTTCCATCAGTACTTACTTTGTATGTTTTTGAATTGGGGATATCTTGATAAAAAACTTCGCCCAAAGCATTTGCGCCAGTACCTTCCGTAAATTTATAACCTTGCCCAACGAGTTCCCATTCTTGTCCCGTGATTAATAGGCTACTCAAATACATGTTCTTTGAAATTCCTGTTGCAACGCGTTTTGGCCAATCTTTCCAGAGCCAGCGCATGGCCTCAGGGAAAATGGAAGTCCCATGATTTCCATTATGGCCATCTTCACCCCAGACATGTTTCACTTCATATCCTGCAAACCCAAGTGCTCGTTCCAATGTTTCATTAGCTTTCCACCAATCGCCGCCATAAATATTTAGGTCATTGGTTCCATCCTGCAAGAAAACGCGGATTGGTTTTGGCTCATACTTACGGACAAGCGTTGGATAACGCTCAGCCCCGCGAAGCCCGACATACGTGCCGATTGCGCTGAAGACTCGAGAAAATTCATTGGGGCGTTCCCATGCCGCCGTAAATGCGCAAACGGCGCCGCTGCTCGCTCCGCCGATCGCTCTGTCGTTTCCGTTTTTTGACAAATGTATTGCGCGCCCATCGGTCGTTTTTTGCTTTTCCACATCAGGCAGCAATTCTTCCAAAATAAACCGGGCATAGTTATCACCCAGTCCATCGTATTCAAAACTCCGGTTGAAACGATCATTTGCGGGATTGCCGTTGGCCGCGACCACTTGACCGGGCGACACGAAGACACCAATGGTGATTGGCATTTCTTTGCTATAAATGAGATTGTCAAATACTACCGGTGCCTTCCACCCTATGCCATCCTGATTTACGTATACACATGCTAGTTGCTCCGGTCTATATTGTGCAGGAACATAGACCCAATAGTCTCTTCGTGTTCCTGGAAAGATTTTTGAGCTCTCAAACACAAATTTCAAAACCTCTCCTTTTGGTACGCCCGCATGCTCCACGGAAGCGGAATCCGTTGTATACTTTTCAACTGGTATTTGTGCGATGGCTCCGGCCTGCAAAAAAATCAAAGCGAATAGTAATATTTTGTGCATATTAATAAATTACTTAGATGATTGAATGTATTAATCAGGTGCAATGATTTGAGAGGAAACAGGATTAAAAGATACAAAGATTCCTGACAATTACAGTATGTGCACCAGGTTTAATATCTGCCGATAATTAAACCAAAAACTATGTAAAAGGCATTGCCTAATCAACCAGAAACTGAACCCAGAAAAATTTGTCCATCCATTTTAGGAGGCTACGCTTGCGGGCATAATATCCTTCACATTCCCGGTTCTTTTCAAAACGCCCCAATGCTGCAGTTCGCCTTTAATAGCACGCCGGAAGGTTCTGTACAGCACCAGCCATAATAGCCAGCGCCAGATAAGTCTTTGCGGGATGACCCAGATCAGCTTTACGATTCTCTCTTTCTCAAAACTAAAAGCGAGCAACGCCACTGCCACATCGACGAACATAAATAAAAGATAGTATAAGCCAATTTTAGCACCATTGCCTGTGAGTAAACCGATGACCATAAAAAAATCTGCAAAGGGAATAATTGATGGGATAATGTATTGAAAGATCAGAATGTTAGGCATCGCAGCCCATCCAAGCCATTTGTATTTCCAGTTAAATAACGCGTCCCTATTTTTCCAGAAAGTCTGCATCACGCCAAAACTCCAGCGAAATCTTTGCTTAAAAAACATTTTTAGCGTTTCCGGTGCTTCCGTCATGGCAATGGCCTTATTCTCATTCTGTACTATGTATCCGATGCGCAAAATGCGTATAGTAAGGTCGCAGTCTTCAGCTAAAGTATCCGTAGTGAAACCACCGGCCTCTTCAATCGCGTTTTTCCTGAAAGCACCAATAGCTCCGGGCACTACGGTAATTGCGTTCAAATAAGAGAAGGCCTTGCGGTCAAAATTCTGGCTGCAGATGTATTCTATGGATTGCCAACGTGTGAGCAGATTGACTTCGTTACCTACTTTCACATTGCCTGCGACTGCACCCACCATACCTCCGTTTAATGAAGGGTTGAAATGAGTCATAAGCTTAGAAACCGCATCAGGCAAGAGCTTGGTGTCCGCATCGATACAAATGACAAAATCTGCTTTGGACTGCTGTATGCCATAATTCAGCGCAGATGCTTTGCCACCATTAACCTTGGAAAAGACTTTCACTTTATCATGATGGGAAAATGCAGTCTTCACTTTTTGGTATGTGTTGTCCTTGCTTCCATCATCAACAAAGATGATTTCGAGGTTTGGATAATTGCCATTGAGCAGGCTTTGCACGGAACCCAATGCATTTACTTCTTCATTATACGCAGGCACGATAATGCTCACCAGCGGTGCATCGCTTCCATCGTTTAGCCAGAAAGGTTGCAGTGATTGACGTTTTTCTTTATAAAATTCATTTGTGGCGATTACTGCAAGAAAAACGATCCGTGCAATGGAAAGTATTATGAATAGAACGAAAAGAGAAAATAAAATATGAGATCCCCAATAGGCGATTTCAGCGAGCCAATAGTTTACCTGCAAAACATAATAGCCACTGCCGCGGGGCACCTGGGGCATCAGATCTTCCTTTTTCTTGCCTAACAAATCAGCAACCGTGGTGAAGGTGTATCCCTTCCCTTTGAAGTAGCGGATAATCCGAGGAAGCGCTTCTACCGTCGCTTCACGGGTATCTCCACCGGCATCATGCAATAGGATAATATTACCGCTCAAATCTTGCCTGGTCATATTTTCCTTACCACGGATTACTCTTGCAACGATGGAATCGGCGGGCGTTCCGGGTTCCCAATCCAACGGGTCAATGGATTCGCCTATGTCTAAATAATTTAGTTTACGGGCTATCGCTACCGGTATTAATTCTTCCGCTTTTTGGGGTTCAAAGTCCGCATTGAAAGGTGCGCGGAACATAACGGTTGATCGCCCCGTAATACATTCGATCAACAATCGGGTGGCTTCTATTTCGAGAATGGCTCTTTTTCTGCCCACTTTTGCAATGTTTGGGTGGGTGAAAGTATGGTTGCCGATCTCATGGCCTTCACGGAAAATCCGTTTTACAATCGGTATATTATTTTCAGCATTGATACCAACAAGAAAAAAAGTAGCAGGTACTTTTTCACGGCTAAGTATATCCAAGATTTGGGGTGTATAAACAGGATCAGGCCCGTCATCAAAAGTCAGCACCAACTTTTTCTTGTCTGTTGTGCCATATTTTTTTGCAATCCACTTGGAAGGCAGCGTGTCATATTTCTCTTCACTAATCAAAAGTTCACTGCTATCAATTTCCAATCTGAGTTTTCCGCTGGTAGGGCCCCCCAGAATATCCAGCACCTCGCCCTGGCCTGAATAAGACACGGTCTCGTTGCCCACCAATGATTTGATGTTATTGAAATTTGAAAAGTCAAATCGCCGGATGCTATCCTTATTCATATCTCTGTCATAAAAATCCCACATGCGAGAATCCTCTGAACCGAGCCTCCAGAGTGCAACCCCGCTTAAGCCATATTCTACAGCAAACCGAAGCGTGTTAAAAGTTGTTGCCGCGTCCGTAAAATGCACCTCATGATCAATTCCTTTGTCGTCTCCATAACTGAAATGCAGATTATAAGAATCATTATCAAAATCAATGGTGCCGTCATAGCTTCTGGCGATTGTCAATGCATCCTGATATTTAACAGGCGCAGCAGATACTACTTTGCCTTTTGCATCCAAAGTCCAGTCATAACCAAACCCTGCCAATGCAAGTACTAGTTTTTTGGGTGGGATTTTTTTGGCTGCCTGATCAACCGCTGCTTCAATCCATTTTTGATGAGAGATAGGTCCGGGTATGGTGTTTTCAGAATACTGGTCATAGGCCATCAGGCAGATGTAATCGTTATATTTTGCCAATTCGTTCAAATCATAATCATCATTAAAAGGGGACACATCCTGCGTTACGAGAAATCCGCTTGCATGCATTTTTTCGAAAAGCTCTTTTTGAAATAAAACAAAAGTTTCGCTCTTTGGCTCCTTCAGTTCTTCAAAATCAATGTTGATGCCGTCCAGGCTGTCTTTCTTCAAGGCTTTTATCAAATCACCGATCAGCCTGTCTTTTTTTGCCTTATCGGTGAAGATGCGGTGAACCACATCGCCACGAAAAGTTTGATTGAAATTGTTTGTAAGAATTGGCATCACTTTTATAGATGCTTTATTCATAACATTTAGTGCAGCGGTGTCG
>DATMMJ010000378.1:0-3863 GCA_035569795.1 Puia sp.
GTGGATACCACAAAGGATCTCAAAAAGAAATTCGATTATGCCATTCAATGCGATATGCTTTCCAAGTTATATCTCAACACGCAGATGGTTGACAAAAGCCTCAATGCGCTAAGACAGGGGGAGCGCTTCGCGAATGTATCACCGAATGTCAGCAACCGCCTGCTCAGCTCTTTTGTTGAAGCGTACACTACTTCGGGCAATATTGATTCCGCATTATATTACAATGATAAGCTGGAAACGCAAACAAAAAGCAGCCCGATATTTCCTTCAGAGATAGTTTCTTCAAACCTCAACATCGCGATATATTATATGGATCATGCGCAATACCCCAAAGCACTTCCATTTCTTACCAGAGGAGATACCATTGCAGCAACCATCAAGTCTCCTCTATTGATTTTTCAGGTTCAAATGATAAAAGGAAGATATCTTGAGGAAACGGGGAAATACGACGAAGCCATTTCTTTATTGACACAATCCCTTCCCATAGCTAAACAATTCAGCAGGGAACTTTATTCCAATGTTTTAAAATATATGGCACTTTCACAAAAAGGAAAAGGCAATATAGCTGTGGCTTTGCAATACTATGAGGAATATGCCGGGCAGGCAGATTCACTGGCCAAAGAAAAATTATTAAACAATTTTGCTGATCAGGAAACGCGTTATGAAACCAACCAAAAAGAGCAGCGCATTGTTTCCCTTGATAAAGAAAACCGCTTGAATATTCTTGAATTGCAGAATGCAACGCGTACCAGATTGCTTCTTGTGATCGGATTAGCCGCATTAGGGATTATTTCATTGCTTCTGTATCTCTTTTACCGAAATAAAGAAAAAGTAAATAAGATCCTGAACAAACAAAATGGTCAACTGGAAGCATTGAATGCGCAGCTTGCTGTTGCGAATGAAACCAAAGCAAAATTGTTCAGCATCATTGGTCACGATCTGCGATCACCGGTAAGCCAGATAGTTCAACTGCTGCAACTGCAAAAAGAAAAGCCGGAATTATCAAATGAGCAATGGCGCATTCAACATGAAACAAGATTAAAAACCGCATCTGAAAATGTGCTGGAAACGATGGAAGACTTATTGCTATGGAGTAAAAGCCAGATGCAACATTTTACACCGCAATTCACGCCAGTCCAAATTTCAGGAACTGTACAAAAAGAATTAAATCCCTTACGGCAACGCATAGAAGATAAAAATCTAAAAATCGTTAACGAAATACCGGAAGGCTTAATATTGGAAACCGATGAGAATTTCCTATCCATTATCATTCGCAACCTCATTCAGAATGCAGTAAAATACAGCTTCGATGCCAGTACGATCACTATATCAGCCAATGAAAAAAATATTTTTATTACCAATCAATCTTCGCAAGCCAATGTTGGCTTGCTAAATGATTTGCTGCAAAGCAAACAGGTAGATAGCAAAACTTCAGGGCTTGGCCTGCAGATTGCCAATGGGCTTGCGGCTTCTATTCATGCTGAAATATTTTTTGAGCAAAAAAATAATACTACAATCACTGCAACAATAAGCTGGCTCGCACAATCCTAAGAATTTTAATTACCGGTCTTCTTTCTGACGATTTTAAGCATCCGTTCGTCGGATGTTTTAGTCTTTCTTATTTCACACAGTCATCTTTGGTGAAAATTAATCATTGCCAATTTAAAAACTTACTGACATGAAAAAGAATTTATCAAAAAATAATTTTATTACACTAATTCTATTGCTATCTGTTGGTTCTTTACTCTTTGCATTTGAATTGCCAAAATATAGTTTAATAGGCAGATGGTTAACTCTAAATCCTGACGGTTCACCAGTTCAGGAATATGTGGACTTTAAGGAAGATGGCACATACGACGTAATATTACCTAACGGAGAAATTGGGGAAAAAGGTTTTTATAAACTTAAAGATTCTCTTTTTTCCATAAAAAATGTTAAAGATGTTTGCGGAAAAAATTATTGGGGATCATATACCTTAACATTTCATGGGAGCGATTCGATTCATCTTTCTTTAATAGAAGATAGTTGTACTGCAAGGCGAATGGACATTGTAGGCTTCAATCCAGGTTTAAAAAGATATAAAACAAAATAATTTTTATGAAAAATATCAATGCAAGTCGTTAGAGATTAACGAATAATTTTAGTATCCTATTTAATTTAAGAAACGGCAACCAACATTGCATTGGCGTTATGTTGGCGGACAGATTATATTGATTACAAAATTCAAACTGATACACTACCGGGTTATCTTCTCCTCTAAAATCACACAAATATTTTGTCCTTCAATTTTCAAATCAAACGATGAAAATGTTTCTCATTTCAAAAATATGTTTTTATGCCTGAAAAATCTATTATTGCATGGAGGATGGCTTTGCTGCTTTTCATCTTTTCCATTAACCTTACTGCACAACAACCGCCTGCGGTTATCGGCGCCGGAACCGCAGCACTTTTCAATGCCATCCGATCCGGAAGCACAGATGTGCTTCAAAGACAATTAGGAAATGGCGCCAACCCAAATGATTCGCTCAATGGCTATTCCGCGCTAATGGCTGCAGCACTGAATGGCACAGTGGAGCAAATGAAGGTGTTGATTGAGCATGGCGCTAATGTAAATTACCAAACTAAACAAGGCATCACTGCGCTGTGGCTTGCAGTGCCTGATGAAGACAAAATAATGTTGTTGGTGAATCATGGTGCGGATGTTAATCACCAAATAGACGGTTATGGCATTTTAGCAAAGCTTGCAGCGATACCGGGAACAATAAAAACTTTTCATTTGCTGATTGATAAAGGAACTGATTTAAAAAAAAGCGCGCAGGCAAATTTTCTTGTTTATAATGCTGCATCTTCGGGAGACACAGCTATCCTGGGCTTTTTTTTGAGAAATGGATTCAACGTTAATGATTCTACAGCTTTTGGGGATTACCCGATTAATGCGGCATTAAGTTTCCGCAGTTTTGCTACAATGAAAATGCTTGTGGATAATGGGGCAAATGTAAATGTGCAACCCATGTCAATACCAACATTCCAGCCACTTATTGGCTTTACTCCATTGATGAATGCAGCATTGAGCGCCGACAAAGCATCTTTTTTCTATCTTCTCGGGCATGGTGGAGACCCAAACCTAAAAAACAAAATGGGCTTTACTGCTTTGATGCTGTTGCAACAATCTGAAACGACAGATGACCCGGAAATGACGCTTGCACTAATTAATCATGGTGCAGTTATATCAACAAAAGCACCGGATGGGACAGATGCTTTGTATTATGCCCAACGAAAGGGCAATACACAGTCTGTGGAACTGTTAAAAAAATATGCAAATAAATAATCACTCTTCAATAATATTTTATGAAATCGAAGGTTCACAAACTCATTAAAAAGACAAATTTTAGTGCGGGTAAAAACAAAATTTTTTCTGTCACCATGATTCTTTCGTCAGGCATTTTTATATTAAGCACACTGGCAGGGTGGATGAATAAACCTTTAGCTGTTAATCCTGCAGATATAGAAAAATCAGTTATAAAAAGCTTTCTGCTTTTGCAGAAAAGTGGTTACTTGTTCACAAACAGAAGCACTTTGAAATGCGCTTCCTGCCATCACACCACATTAACTTCAATGGTTGCTGAAATAGCAAAACAAAAAGGCATTCCTGTTGTAGACTCATTGAGTTTTCACCGGGTAAAAGCAATGGAGTCAACAATTATTGCAGCCGGAAATCCCAATCTTATCAATCAATTTCTCCCTGTAAATTTTGTAGCCCCTTATATCTTGCCGGGTTTGGCGGCAGAAAAATATCCCGCCAATCTTTATACAGATATTTCAGTTGATTATCTGATGAGCCAGGCCAAACCAGATGGCAGCTT